>JBFIJP010000033.1:0-17619 GCA_041600695.1 Thermoplasmatota archaeon
ACTTCGAACATTTGCTGCTCGGACAGACGTTCCTGGACCTGGGGTATCTGGCGGAAACTCCGCAGGTCGAACGGCCGATAGGAGGCGGTGGCTGGCGTCGTGGATGCGGCAAGGGATTGCATGAGATCAAGAGAATGGGTCCGCCTTCCGGCGGGCGATTGCAGCGCAAGGGGGAGCTCAAGGGGCATGCCCAACAGGGGGGCTCTCCGGGGGGGCGCTCAATCCTTGCTAGACCTCATCCTTGAAGTGCCTTATGTTGCCTCAACCGAAAGGCCTGGCCCGGTTCGGCGGGTTGCGAAGACTTATCCATGCACCGGGAGGAGGTTCGCGTAGGTCAAACGACTAGTTGGAAAACAGACATGATCCTTGTTAGCGGAGCCTCCGGTCGAGTGGGTCAACCGCTCGTGGCCGCCTTGCTGGCAGCCGGGCACGGAGTGCGGGTCGTGACCCGACGAGGCGTCGCCGCCAGCCAGTTGAAGGCCGCTGGCGCAGATGTGGTGCTTGGAGACCTGCAAGCCTCCCGGACGGTGGACAAGGCCCTGAGGGGCGTGAAGCGGCTTTTCCTGTTGACGAATGCCCACCCGGATATGCCGCGCCTGCACCGGCAGGTCGTTGATGCGGCTGCGGCGCATGGCGTCGAGCACATTGTTCGGCTGTCCACCCGGGGCGCCGGCCTGGGATCGCGGGTGAACGTCCGTCGCTGGCACGCCGAGGCCGACGAACACCTGCGCGCCAGCGGCGTGGCCTGGACGATTCTACAGCCCGACTTGTACCAGCAGACCCTGTTGCGGTGGGCGCCCGAGGTGGCGGCGCGCCGCACCTTCACAGGTGCCGGCAGCGGACGCATTGCGTACGTTGACGTTCGCGACGTGGCAGCCGCGGCCCAAGTGGTGCTGACCCGACCAGGACACCGTGGTGAGCAGTACGAGTTGACGGGCCCGCGCACCTACGACCTTGACCACGTCCGCCTCGCCATCGCAGCAGCCGTCGGACATTCGGTGGAGTTCAACCACATCGAACGCCAGGAATGGGAGCGGATGCTCAACGCCGAACACGGCACCGCGTGGCTGGCCAGCGACCAGGTGTCTGTCCAGGAGCATGGCAGCGGCCCCCCAACCGATCAGGTGGCCCGCCTGACAGGTCTTCCGCCACGGCAACTGGAGGACTTCTTTCTGGAACACCGGGGCCGGTTCGGTGCGCTTGAGAGGCCCCCGGCCGTCGACTCCGAGGCGCTCTAGCCATCGCCGGCTTTTATCAGTGGCAACCGGGTGGCGGCGCCGTCATGTCGCAAGCTGCCCAGCTCCAGAAGGCCAAGTCCGGTCTGCCCGCCAAGAGCGCCGACTTCATGGAGTGGTACAACGAAGTCGTCGAACTCGCCGAACTCACGGACAAGCGGTACCCGATCAAGGGCATGAACATCTGGCGCCCCTACGGGCAGCGCATCATGAACCAGATCGATTCGTTCACGCGCACGGAGATGGCGCGCACCGGCCACGACGAGGTTAGTTTCCCCCTCCTGATCCCGGAGAAACTGTTCCAGAAGGAAGCGGAGCAGATCAAGGGCTTCGGCGGCGAGGTGTTCTGGGTGACGCACGCCGGCAACAACGAACTGCCCGACGGCGAGCGCTGGGTGGTGCGCCCCACGAGCGAGTGCGCGATGTACGAGATTTTCCCCCTGTGGATTCGCAGCCACGGCGACTTGCCCCTCCAGACGTTCCAGATCTGCAACGTCTTCCGCTACGAGACCAAGCAGACGCGGGCGTTCATGCGCGTGCGGGAGATTCACTTCTTCGAGGACCACAGCGTCTTCCCCGACGAGGCCACCGCCCGCGCCCACGTGGAGTTGGACCTGAACATCGTGCGCAACGTGTACGACAAACTCGGCATCACTGCCCTGTACACCAAGCGCCCCGAGTGGGACAAGTTCCCCGGCGCCGTCGACTCCACCGGCGCCGATGTCATCATGCCCAGCGGCCGCGTGCTGCAATGCGCCACCGTTCACTATTACGGCGAGAACTTCGCCCGCGCCTACGACATGAAGTACGAGGCGGAGGAGGGCGGCCACAAGTACTGCCACCAGACCACGTACGGCATGAGTGAACGCCTCGTCGGTGCCATCGTCGGCTGCCACGGCGACGACACCGGACTCATCCTGCCGCCGGCCATCGCGCCCATTCAAGTCGTCATCGTTCCCATCGTGTTCAAGGGCGACGCCAAGCCCATCAACGACTACGCCGCCGCCGTGCGCGACCGCCTCACCGCCGCCGGCTTCCGGGTCAAGCTGGACGACCGAAACCGCAGCCCCGGCGACAAATACTACCACTGGGAAACCCGCGGCGTCCCCCTGCGCCTGGAGATCGGCCCCAAGGACGTGGAGAAGGAATCGGTGTTCGCCGCCCGCCGCGACATCCCCGGCCGCGATGGAAAGAGCCCCATCGCCCTCGCGGACCTCGAAGCCGGCGTGGGCGCCCTGCTCGACGAGATCCAGGCCAGCCTCCGCGCCAAGCAGGAAGCCTTCGCCAAGGACCGGATTCGGCGCGTCCTGACACTCGATGAGGCGAAGGAAATTGACGCCGCCGAAGAACTCGACGTGATCTTCGAAATGCCGATTTCTGGCGACGAAGCTGCTCAACAAGTCGAAGAGATGTTGGATATCAAGACGCTTGGTGTTCCAGTTGATTCCTCGGCCGATGCTTCTGGTGAGAAATGCGCCGTTACCGGTGAAGCTGCCGTTACGTGGATTCGGTTTGCAAGGACGTACTAGACGACACGCGACGGAGCCGCCGACGGAAAGCACGATCGCCACTCCTGCTACCATCGCGACCGAAGGCGGCCGGAGGCCGGCTGGGCCGCGGTGCGGGTCGGGGACGCCTTGAGACGGCTTCGAGGAGTTGACGACCTGCGCTTCGTAGGAGGGTCACGAGCTAACGGTTGAGGCAACGCGCCTCAAACGAAGTGAGAGGTCGCGTTCAGCGATTTGTTAGATGCCTCTGTGCAACGTTCTATGTGGGGCATAGGTCAACTGACTGGTCAGACGGGATTTGCAACTCGGCGAACTGCGCTGAGGGGGAATACAAGGGATAAATGGGGAGTCGAATATGCAGGTCCTGTCCGTATCGGGCCGCGTTGCCCGTTCGGAGCGAGGCTACCCCATGAAGAAACTCAGTGTCGACTTGACCTACTGCTACGGCATTCGGAGGATGGAACATGAGTTCGATTTCGCTTCGTCCAGGCAGTATGCCATCTATGCGCCAAACGGGGCCATGAAGACGTCGTTCGCAAAGGTGTTCGAGGATATTAGCCGGGGCAATGAGCCGGCCGACTTGGTGTTCCCCAATCGTGAGGCCCAGTGGTCGATTCAGGATGAGAACGGAGATGATGTATCTCCTGAGCAAATTCTGGTTGTGCGCTCATACGATGAAAATGCGCGCCCCGGCGAGACCACCGCCACCCTCCTGGTGGACGCCAACCTCCGGAAAGAATACGAGAAGCTGTGGGAGGCCATTCGCACAGCCAAGGCTAACTTGCTAGCCGTACTGAAGAAGCACACCAAGTCAAAGCTTGACATAGAGGCCGAAGTCTCGAAAGCATTCACGTCATCATCCGACCAAATGGACGTGGCGTTGGGCCGCGTCAGGGCAGAGGTTGAAAACCACGAAGATAACGGTCTCGACGAAGTAGAGTACGACCTACTATTCTCGCCACGGTCCATGGAGGTACTGCAATCCGCAGATGTTCAAGGTGCGATTCAAGACTACATCGAGCGCTACAACGAGCTGCTCGACAACTCGGCTTTCTTCCAGAAGGGTACATTCGATCACTTCAACGCTGAGACCGTTGCGAAATCCCTTGAAAAAAATGGATTCTTCAAGGCCAAGCACACCGTCAGGTTGCAGGGTGGGGAAGCCATTGAGGTCACCGATACCAAGCAGTTGACGGACCTGATTCGCCAGGAGCAGGAAGCCATCGCCAAGGACCCCGAGCTACTGAAGGCATTCCAAGTCGTTGACAAGCTGTTCAGCAAGAACGAGGCATTCAGGAGTGTTCGTGAATATCTCTCGAAGAACCCCGACTTGCTTGCTCGCCTTGAGAATCTGGAACAGCTTCGTGAAGATGTTTGGAAGGCAGTTCTTGCCCACCACAAAGGCGTCTACTTGGCTACGTTGGGTGCCTTCGAAGAGAGCGCCAAACGCCGGAAAGAAATTGAAAACGAAGCCATGGCCCAGCATACCGCGTGGGAAGAAGTAATCGAGATCTTCAATCAACGATTCATCGTTCCATTCACTCTCGACGTCAAGAATCGACTCGCGGTCATGCTCGGCAACGACACAATTCCCCAGCTGAGCTTCAAGTTCGTTGATGCGGAGGGGGAGGCGGATGTGGATAAGGACTCACTTCTCCAGGTCCTCAGCAATGGGGAGAAGAGAGCGCTCTTCCTTCTGAACCTGATTTTTGAAATCGAAGCGAGGCGGAAGAATCAAACTCCGACCCTGTTCATTCTCGATGACGTTGCTGACTCTTTTGACTACAAGAACAAGTACGCAATCGTGCAATACCTGATGGACATCAGCGAAGAACCAGCATTTCAAATGTTGGTGCTGACCCACAACTTCGATTTCCTGCGCACGCTGGAATCTCGCCTTGTGCGTTACAACCAATGCTTGATGAGTTCCCGGAGTGATGCGAAGGTCGAGCTGCTACCTGCTGCGGGCATCAAGAACATCTATGCCAACGATTGGAAAGGGAATTTCGAGGCGGACGATGAGAAGCGCGTTGCGTCGATTCCATTCCTTAGGAACATGGTGGAGTACACTCTGGGGTCAGATCACCCAGACTTTCTTTTGCTTACTTCTCTGCTTCATGTCAAGCCAACTTCGACCATGATTCCACAGAGCGACTTGGACGCAGTTTACAATCGCCTCCATGGAACGTCGATTGCATACGCAAGCCCGGCCGAGTCGGTTTTCGACATGATCTTTCGAGTCG
Organism: Thermoplasmatota archaeon; assembly: GCA_041600695.1. Classification (GTDB taxonomy): domain Archaea; phylum Thermoplasmatota; class E2; order JACPAO01; family JAHFTW01; genus JBFJVP01. The sequence continues at coordinate 4,987 of JBFIJP010000033.1, forward strand.
CAACGGCCGCGACGGCGAAAGCGCAGTCGATGAACCTCGCTGAGAAACTAGCTCTCGCGATTGGATCACGCTTGAAGGCAGAGCAGTTCATGATCAACCAAATCAACGATTCCAAGTTCCATGCAAGCATCACTAGGTCACAAACCTGGGCGCTCTTCTCAAAGTATAAGGGGGACTTCCCCGCCGAACTATCGAAACACGAAGTCTTGCAACGGGTGGTCCTGATGACTCCAGAGCATATCCACCTGAACTCCTTCATGTACGAACCCATCGTGGATATGGATGATTCTCACCTGCGCAAGCTGTTCACTGATGTGACTGCGTTGACGACGATCTGAATGATGGGCATCTAACTATTTATTCCCGCGAAACCCATAAATTGCCCGCTACGAATCCCGCAGCGCTTTGGCTCGAATTGACCGAGGTCAATCCCAGGAGTCCCGCAACAACCCGGCCCGCATAACGTAACCGGGAAGCCAAATGTCCCGCACCGGCACAAGCAGCCACTGCGAAGAACGTAGCTCGGTGGGCCGCCGTTTCCAGTAGGCGTGACCCGGCCGGGCGAGCCCCGTCGGCCCGCCCAGGCGCGGACGGCACTTACTGGAATTTGCTTCGCAGTGTCTTGATGCCTTCTTCGATGGAGGCGCGGGTTTTGTCGGCGGCTTGTTGAATGTCTTGCCAGGCGTCGTCGCCTGCTTTCTTCAATTCGGCGAGCTTCTGGGCGGCTGCTTCCTGTAGGGGTCGTAGTTTGGCGAGCTGTTTGTCCAACTCGATCTTGGCGTCGGCTGAGGCGCCGTCGGCCTTGGCCTTGAGTTTGTCGATCTCGGCACTCCATTCGTCCAGTTTTGCTTGCAGTTTTTGTTGATATGCTTCCTTGTTCATGTTGCATGACCTCGGGTTCGCCTTGCCATCGGGCGTGGCATGCCATGCTCCCCGTGGAGCCGGCGGCTGGCGAGCCAATCATTGCCGGCTAGAGGATACTTTCGGAACGCTCGGCGCTCGGCGGGAGGGCTTCATACCTTGACGCGGGTGTGTTGCCGGAGGCATGCGGGCCCAACGGAGCCGCGCCGCGGTGGCCGGCTGAGGTGGGGTCCCGGGAACGGGCGCGCGTCTTCGCCGAGCGGCGCCTTGGTGCAGGGTCATCGGTTGGTGCACCGGCAAACCCGGCCGGTTCTTCGGTCGCGTCAAGGGGCCACCTGTGCCTCCGGCTCCGGGGCGCCGCAGCGGCGTTTGTCGCCAGCCCGGAAAGCACACGTCGAAGAGTACAACCCGTGTGCGCGGGTGCTCTCCATCATGGCAACGGCTTGGGCATGGCGTATCGGCGGCCCGCAAGGCAGCGGCATCGATTCGGCAGCCCGCCTCATCGGCAGGGCGGCGTCGCTGTCGGGCCTCTGGGCGGCTGCGGAGCGCGAGTACCACAGCAACATCATGGGCAAGCACTCGTACGTCACGCTGCGAGCGGGTGATGAGCCGGTTCGTGCGGGTGCGGATCACGTGGATGTCTTGGCGGCCTTTGAGCCGGAAACGGTTGTGCGCCACGTGCACGGCGGCGCTCTGAGGCCCGGCGGCGTGTTGCTGCACCCGGGGGGCGACAAGCCCATCGATCAACTGCCGTTTCTGGATGCGCCGGTGCGGGCGGCGGCAACCCAGGCGTGCCTTGATGCAGGCCGGGAGCCGTCGTTGGCTGGCGTCGTGGCTGGCGCCGAGGCGCGTGGTCACGCCGTGCGCGAGTTGGACTTCGATGGCATGCTGGGAGCGGTCGAAGAGGAGGTTGGGTCGGCGCCCAAGATCCTCAAGAATACCCTGGCGGTGGGCGCCAGCGCGGCGATCCTTGGAATCCCGGCGTCTTGCGTTGAGGATTCCATTGCGCTGCAATTTGCAGGCAAATCGGACAAGCTGGTCGCCATGAACCAGGTGGCGGCGCGCGTGGCAGCCAAGGTGGTGGAGGACCTGGCCGTCGAGCCCAGGAGCGGGACAGCCCGGGATCTGCTGTGGGCCCAGGGCACGGATGTGGTTGCCGTGGCGAAGGTTGCGGCGGGTTGCCGGTTTCACACGTATTACCCGATCAGCCCAGCCACGGACGAGGCCTCGTTCTACGAGTCCCATCCGGATTGCGGCGTGGTTTGCGTGCAAACCGAGGATGAGATTGCAGCCGTCACCATGGCTCTGGGGGCTGCCGTGGCGGGGGCGCGGGCGGGAACGAGTACCAGTGGCCCCGGTTTCGACTTGATGGCGGAAGGCATTGGCTGGGGAGGCATGAATGAGGTGCCGTTGGTTCTCATCGACTACCAGCGCGGCGGGCCCAGCACGGGGTTGCCGACGCGCACCGAGCAGGCGGACCTGCGCTTTGCGCTGGGACTGGGTCACGGTGAGTGGCCTCGCATCGTGGTGGCGCCTGGCGACCTAGACGAATTGTGGCAGGACACGGTGGATGCGTTTGATTGGGCTGAAACGTGGCAGACGCCGGTGGTGATCTTGGCTGATCGCAAGCTGGCCGGCAATGCAGCCAGTTGGCGGCGGCCGGACGTGCCGACGAGCCACGAGCGGGGTCGCCTGGTGGGTGAGGAGGACTTGGACGACGATGAAGGTCGCCATCACCGGTTTCGCATGGACGGCGAAGCAACCACTGTGCGGCCACTGCCTGGCCAGCGGGGCGGCATCCATTGGCTCACTGGCGATGAGCATGACAGCTTGGGCCACATCACGGAGGATCCTGAGATCCGCGATCTGAACCAGGCGCGGCGCCTGGCCAAGCTGGATGGTTTTGCCCGTTCTTTGCCCGGCCAACGGGCGGCTCACCTGGAGGGGCCGGGGGACGCCGACGTGATGTTGGTGGGCTGGGGGAGCACCAAGGGCAGCCTCATGGAGGCACGGGACAGCCTGGAGGCGAGGGGCATCACGGCAGCGGTCCTGATGATTCGCATCCTGTTGCCGTTTCCCCGCGACGTGGGGCCGATTCTGCGATCCGCCACGCGGTTGGTGTGCGTTGAGGAGAATGGCACGGGGCAACTGCGGGACCTCATTGCGCAGGAGACCGGCACCCGGTGCGGGCACTTTGTGGGCAAGACCAATGGCCGCCCCATCCAACCAGGTGAGTTGGAGGAGGGCATCCTGCAATGCCTTGAGGGGCAACCGGAGGTGATGCTGCGCCATGGTCTCTGAGTGGAAGGAGTCGAAGCACAACGACTGGTGTCCGGGCTGTGGTGATTTCGGCATCCTGGCGGCCTTGCAGCAAAGCCTGGCAAGCAGTGATGCGGAGCCGCATCGGACGATCATCTACAGTGGCATTGGGTGCAGTGGCAAGACCAACCAGTACGTGAAGGCGTACGGCGTTCACACGCTGCATGGCCGGGTGTTGCCGTTTGCAACGGGCGCCAAGCTGGCCAATCCCGATTTGGAGGTCGTGGCGTTGGGTGGCGACGGCGATGCGTACGGCATTGGTGCAGGCCATTTCGTCAACGCTGCCCGTCGCAACGTGGACCTCGCCTACATGGTACACGACAACAGCGTGTACGGCCTTACGAAGGGGCAGGCCAGTCCGACCATGAAGAGGGGCCAGCAAACCAAGAGCCTGAGCAAGGGCAACGTCAACGACGGCGTCGACCCCCTCGTGCTGGCGCTGGCATCCGGCTTCACGTGGGTCGCTCGCGCCAGCGCCTTCGATGTACCTGGACTCGCCAAGCTCATCACCCAGGCCCGGGCCCACAAGGGCACCGCATTGCTGGACGTGTTGCAGCCTTGCCCGACCTACAACGATTTGCTGGGCAGGAAGGAACTGGAGAACACCCGGCCTTGGAAGGAAACGGTGCAGGCGGGGGATGACGCCCGGGCCGCCCGGGCCCGCGCCATCGAGCAAGTCTACTCGGGCGACGGGTTCGAGGTCGGCGTGGTCTACGAGGAGCAGGCGCCCACGTACGAAGAACGGCTCGCGGATCTGTACCGTCACGGCCGGCCCGTCGAGCTGGATGGCGCCGCTGCCCGCGCCGAGGCGCTGCTGGACGGGTTGAAGGCCTGAACCGGGGGCAGAGAGATGCCAGCGCCAGCACCACTGCCGTAAGCCTACAGCCTTCAGCCGCCAGCCGAAAGCTCGCGACGCCCAGCGGCCGAGCGCCCGTCGCTGGCCAAGGCTACGCTCGCTTCGCCAAGCGTGCCGCGATCGCCCACGGATCCCAGACCGGATTGAACGGCGGAGCGTACGCCAAGTCAAACGAAGCGACATCGTCGAGGGTTGCTTCCATCCAGATGGCTGCCGCCATGGTATCGATGCGCTTGGCGGTGCCCGCGCCACCCACGATTTGGGCCCCGAGCACTCGCCCCGTGTCCTCGTCAGCCACGACGCGCGCCTGGATCGGCTGGGAGCCCGGAAAGTAGCCCGCCTTCGAACCGGACTTGATCGTCGCGGCCACCGGGTTGAAGCCCGCCTCTTGCGCCGCCGGCTCAGTCAGACCTGTCGCCGCCACCTCGGTGGTACGGAACTTGGTCACCAGAGTTCCCAGAATACCGGGAAAGCGGGCGTCGCCGCCGGTGAGGTTCTGGCCCGCGATGCGCCCCATGCGATTCGCGTGCAGGGCCAGGGGCACAAACGCCGGCTTTCCCGTAACGCGGTGCTTCACCGCCACCGAATCACCCACGGCCCAAACTCCTTCGATGCCGGTTCGCATGGTTTCGTCCACGACGAGGGCCCCGCCGGGGCCGGTGGGCACGCCGACGGCGGCCCCAAGGCCTGTCGCCGGCTCCGCACCCAGACCCAGGACGACCACCTCTGCGTCAAAGGACTCGCCGGCCGTCTCAACCGACTTCGCCTTGCCGTCGCCGGAAACCTGTGTAACTCGCTCGCCCAACACCAGTTCCACTCCCGCCTCCTGCACCGCCTCGTTGACTCGCTCACCCAATTCAGGCTCCAGCACGGGGTGCATCAGCGTTTGGTGGGCGTGGACGAGCCGCGTCTCCAGGCCCCGACGGGCAAACGCTTCCGCCATTTCCAGGCCAACGAAGCCACCCCCAACGATGCAGGCCGTGCGGGGCTTTTCCTGATCCAGGAAACGTTGCAGGCCCACCCCGTCATCCAAGTGCCGCAGGGCGAAGACGCCGTGGCGCGGCACAGGAAACGGCACGCGTGGCCGGGCGCCCGTCGCCAGGACCAGGTCATCGTAATGGAACTCCCCACTGGCCCCTCGGGATTCAAGGGTCGCCGCCCGGTTCTCCGTGTCGAGTGCCATGACACGCGTCTCAAGGCGAACGTCCAGACCGCGCTTGTCGCGTGCCTCCCGGGCTGACAGGACCACCAGGGCGTCTTCGTTGCCCTCCACATCGCCACCAATCCAGTACGGCATCCCGCACGCGGAGAACGAGATGTGGTGCCCTGCTTCGGCCACCGTGATCTGCAGCGCAGGATCTTGACGCTTGGCCACGCTCGCCGCCGTCATCCCGGCAGCTCCTCCGCCCACCACGAGGATGCGTCGCATGGTCGCCGGCAAAGTTGGCCACATTATAGGGGCCTGTGTAGCGGCGCCGCGTCATGGCGAGACTCGCACCGGTGACCCGGCGACGCCACACACTTGATTGCCTTGGTGATGGTTCCGGTAGCAGGCGGCTTGGCGGTGCGCCAGGATGGATGAAAGAACCTGTGGGCGCCCGGCTGAGGGTCAAAGTCGGGACAGGTTGCGCTCGTCGCTCCACCAGCACTACCCGGGGCTTGTGCGTAGCCAGCGCCGAGCCGGCGGTGCTTCTCGACCTGCGCGCCGCGTTAGCCTCACGACGGCACCTACCCGGCCGCTGGAACCCGGTCGAAATCGTGATCGCCCGTTCAAGGACCTGCTTCCGACATCGAATCCCACTCGGTGCGGGTCATGACATAGACCTCACGGGGTCCGCGGTCTTGCATCTCAATGCGGGTCTTCTTGGTCATTCCGAGCTTCTCCAGCACGCGCAGGGAAGCGCCATTCTCGGGGTGGGCGAGCGCAAGGAGCCTCGACTTGCGCAGATCTTCAAACCCGTACTGGACCTGTCGGCGCCCTATTTCCGTGGCGTATCCCTTGCCCCAGGCGTTTTCCACGAGAGCGAAGCCGAACTCCAGATCCTCCTCTGCGAGATAGCCGCACGGGAGGATCCCGGCAAACCCAACCACCACCTGGCTACGCGTGTCCACCAAGGAGCCCAAGCCAATGGGCTGCGTGCCGAACGTGAATTCTTGCTCGATGAATTTCTTTGTCTCGTCCTCGCCCAGCGGATGACCGCCGAAGAGGTGCCGGGCCGCCGCGGGATTGCCGAAGAGTTCGACCAGCGCGGGCAGATCGCCGGATCGATAGCCCCGGAGGGTCAAGCGCTCGGAGTGGAGTGCGCGCTGCGAAGGATACATTTCAATCACACCGTGAGGAGCCTTTGGTTGGCCACAAGCCCTGTGGGGGGAAGCATGTTCTTTCGAATGATGAGTACGAGCGCAGGCGTCCGGCCCGCACTGCGACACACATCACGCGTTCGCCCTCCCCGGACCCACGGGGTGTCTGGCCTTGGTTTCACGGAAAACTAGAAGCTGTAGTAACGGGTTTCGGTGGTCATGGTTTATTGGCTTGGCTTGCCCCTGCTCATCGCTTTGCTGCTTGCACCTGCCGCCTCCGTCGCCGGGGAGGAGGTTGGGGGGCCATTCGACGAGGATTGTGCTCAGCCGGTTTCCATCGGGTGCATGTATTGGGGGGAGCTACGCTGTTACGCCTACGTCGGTGTGGATGAGCGATGGGTCTGCTTGGGGCCCTAACACCCGGCTCGTCCCCGGCTCGCCCGCGGGGAGTGCGGGCGCAGGATGCGGCACCAAGAGGAACGGAAGCGAGGGCACGATTGGTCCGGGAGCCGGAGGCAACACGGCGACAAACCCTATTGCGGGCGACCTTCACGCAGGCCCATGAATCCAGGATTCACGGTGGCTGCGTGTTTGTTGCTGGTGAGCCTTGCAGGCTGCCTCGAGTCCGGTAGCAGTCCCGCCCAGGCGGCGGACCTTCCGGATGTTCCCGGCCTCCTCAACGCCACCTTCGAATTGCTCACCATCCCGGCGGTGCACACGGGCCACGGCCTGTACGAGCCCACCATTGACGTGGCCGACGACGGCACCATCTATGTGAGTGCCCACTCCACGGGTGTTGGCGCCGTTCCCGCACCCGGCTATTACAGCACCGACGATGGCGCCACCTGGGCCAACCTGGCATTGGCGGGTCCGGCCAGCCTCCCTGGTCAGTTCCAGGGCAGCGCTCCGTTGTTCTCCGACGAGATCTTCATCGTCGCGGGCGACGATGGCACCGCGTGGGGCGTGGACATCAACCTGCGCGACTACATCATCAGCGGCTGGTGCAACAAGGGCGCCGAGCACTGCTACTACAACCCCAACGCGTACGACCACACCAAGACCGTGACCCAGGCGGGCGACTGCACGCCGATTCCGCTCAAGGACCGCCCGTGGGCGGCGGCGGCCAATGGAACGCTCCTTTTGGTTAACAACCCTGGCGGCGGCCCCGCCCAGATCGGCTCCATGGCAGTTCCCCCCAGTTTGTACCTTGACGCCGGCCATGTGGCCTCAGGCATCCAGTGGAACCTGTGCGCCAGCAGCGGCGGGTTCATTCCGGGCATCCCGGCGCTCCGCCACGACGGCTTCTTTGCCGTGCCCCAGCAGCAGAACTCCGGCCTTGCCATCGTGACCGGCTACGCGAGCGATGTCATGGATGTGCAGGAGATCATCGTCTTCACGAACAATCACAGGCCGGCCGAGCGGTCGCAGATCAGCAATTACGGCCAGGCCGCCTTCGATGCTACGGGCGCCCTGTTCGTATCGGCCATGGCGAATACCGCATCGACGGCGGGGGAGGACGCCGGCGGCATCCAAGTCGCAGTCAGCCACGACGGCCAGAACTTCACGGACGCCACCTTCCTCTTCGACCAGGCGGTCAGTTCGCTCTACATCGATGGCAACCCCAACGGCGAGGGCATCCTCGTCAACTGGGGACAGGTGGACGGCGACCGCACGGATTGGTACATGGGGCATGTCTTCGTGGGTCCCAGGGGAGCCCCGGTCTTGACCAACGTTATGCTGGCCGTTGATGACGGCCCCGACGCATCCCGCCATGTGCAGGGAGCCGCCGTGGGCCCCGACGGCCGCGGCTATATGGTCATGTCCGAAGTGTCCGGCAACGACGACGCGGCCATGGCCGGCGCCGTCGGGTCGACGCCCATGTCGGTGGTCGTCCAGAAGGATGGCCTCGTGCTCCCCGGCCTGCCGGTGCCCGAGCCTTCGTCCTGAGTGCAATCGTGTTCAGCCGCCGGGTCGGCTGGCGCGGTCCCCGACCCGCCTCATTCCAACTTTCTCCAACCTTCTCCCCGTGCGTCCATCATGGCGCGCCATGGCCCCGGGGCTTGCTGGCTTTTTTCGCACGTGGTCCCGCCAGCCCCCAGCGAAGGAAAAAGGAAGAGCGCAAAGGATGGTGCGCCCAAACCGCACGGCGGCCGGGCACATCGCTTTACTTCAAACTTCGCCGCCGCCTTCACCGGGCAAGCGAACGTCAGCAGCATCGGCTTTGACGTGGGGCATGTTCTTGCACTTCACGTCAAACCAGTGCGGGGGCTCGCCCCCAGTCACCTCGGCCCGGCAGCTCCATGGGCCGGCCGCCTGGCCCGGCGACGATGCGGTGTCGGTTCCAACGCCACTCATCGAGATGGGCCCCGCCATACGCCCCCAGCCGCACGTTGAAGAGGCGGTGGTCGTGCCCTTCGCGTCTGCGACAACGTGTTTGAGGGTCACATCGATGTCCTCGCACCGATTGCGGCCCTGGCAGACGACAGTGATGGGCGGGGGCGTTTCGCCGGGGAATTCCACCATGTTTGCGGTGACGCCGCCAGTTTCAGAGGTCACCGTCACGGTCGAGTCCCCGTCAACGTAGAGTTGGCAATCCGACGGGTAGGTCACTTCGGCATAGTGAAGCCCGGTGTCCTGGTTGATGACTGCCCGGTCGTAGTGGATGACGATCGTTTCGGGTGGCATGGCAGCAACCTGGGGCCCCAGCCCCGGAAGTGCGCTTGAGATCAACAGCAAACCTACCATTGTACTTATCAGTCCTTTCATCACTTAACCTCCGTTCGTTGTAGTGCCGCCCTACTGGCTCGTGCGGCCCGCCTGGAACCGCCCCAAGGTTGTTAATTCTATCGATTAGGAAAGAAGTGAGTTTGCGTGCCCCAGGGCAACCCCCCGGGGCCACGAGCGGCACGCCTCTGGGACGGCCTATCGGGTCATCTCGCAGGCCATTCCAGGCCGTAAAAAGGCTCAAAAAGGTCAATGGGCGGGCGTCCGGCCCCTCGCTTCCTTTCATCGACGAAGCGCCCGATTCGCTGCATTTCTGCGAACCACATGGCGGGGTCTTTCTTGAAGGGGAGCGCCCGCCACAGACGTTGCAGGGCGTGCCCAGGCGGGCGCCCCTTCGATGACATTCTTGCTCAACCAACCTACCTAGTTGGGTCGCCGAGCAATGGACCAGGCCTGTGGCTCCTGAAGGACTGATATCGGACCCGCCAACGTTGCAATCGGCCGTTTCGGTCGCCCACCCGAGCTCGATGGCAGGCACACGCTTGGGTACTGACAATTGCGACCCAACCAGCCGAACTGGACGATTGGGCAATTTTTCAATAGTCTTGCTATTTTGTATTGGGGATTCCTTGCCGGTACAGTGGCGCCCCCCTCAATGGCCCGGGCGTCGCCGCCTTTCGCCCTCCGGCGCCGGCACGGCGCCCAGGCTCTGCCCTGCCGCACAGGGGCTGCCCACGTTGCCCGCGCGCGCCTGGGCGCTTCACGTCCCCTTCGCCCACCTCGTCACCCGCCTCGTAATCGATTGCGTTGATGGCATCGAGGCGGGTCCGACACCTGGCTGGCCGCCGTCATGGCTCGTCGGGCCCAGTGCGGGGCGTCCCCGGGCTTCTGTAGGACCGAATCGCTGAAATCGGCCGGATCGACGAAGGCGCCCAGCCTTGCTCACGGGCTCTGTGCGTCAACCCATTCGGTCGTGACGACACCCGTACGAATGCGCTGCGGGTGGTATCCCACATCCACTTCGCCCACCTCTTCGCCGGTTTCGTAGGAGATAGCGCTGATGGTGTCGAGGCCGCTCCACGAGACGAAGCAGTAGGTTCCATCGTCGGTGGTAGTGGCCCAGTAGGGCTTGGCTCCCTCCGGCTTCTGGATGATCTGGTAGCTGAAGTCCGTGGGATCGACGATGGCTGCGTAGTCGCTCATGGTGCCCGCGACACAGAGCGTGTCGCCCGCATGGTTCATGGCGATACCATGGTGAGCGGAATCCAGGAGGTACAGTTCCCGGGGGAGGTCGGGCACCAGGTTGGGCAGGGAAGCCACGCGGAGAACCGATTCAGTCACCAGGTCGTATTCGATGACGCCATGGAAGAAGGACACCTGCAGGTACACCGTGGTTTCGTCGGGGGAGATGGCCATGGGGCGAACGGCGGCGCTCATGCCCGGATAGCCCGCCTCGGCCAGCTTCTGTCCCATATCCACCCGGCTGAGAATCTCGTTGGTTTTGGCGTCCACCACCTGGAAGTAGCGCTCGCCCTTCGTGGTGTCCACCACCGGCTGGTCGGCCGGGGTGTAAACGAGCCCAATGGAGGCGTGGAAGATGCGGCTGCCGTCGGCGGAGTAGACGTTTTCGTGGGGCGAATCGCCCGAGTCGAACCGGCCCACCTCGCCGCCGGTCGCGACATCCAGGATATGCACCACGTTTCCCGTGGACGCGGAAACGGCGACATGTCGGCCGTCGGGGCTGATGGCCATGTGGTCCGACCGCTGCCCGTCCACGACGAACCGCCATTCGATTTCGCCACTCTCGATGTCCATCCCGATGACGTCCCGGAGGCTGGGCCGGGAGACGATGAGGGTCCGACCGTCGTTGCTGGCGTACAAGTCATCGACGTACTGGTCGTGGCCTTCCCCGACGGCCAGGCGAATGCCCAGGAAGAAGCCCAGCCGCTCCGGGTCGGTGGCAATCTCCGCCATGCGTTCGCTCAGGTCGGGAATGATGTCCAACTGGCCAATGCGGCTGAACTGGCCCGTGGCCGCGTCGAAGTGGAGCACGTCGGCGGTGCCCTCCCAGTTGTTGCCCACGAAGACCACCCGCTCGGTGCCTGGTTCGGGCGGCGGCGGAGGGGAATTCAGGGCGAGGGCCAGGGGCGCCATCAGCGCAATGGTTACGGCCAGCACGACGGCCGGCTGGGGCGGGCGAAGCATGCCTGGGCGATCAAACCTGAACGGCTTGTAGCTGCCGGTGCCCGGTTTGGGCCGCGCTGCCCCGGCGAATACCCGAGCAAGGCGTCCGCACCGCCCGCAGCGCAGACAGCACCCTTACGGGGGGCTCCGCGTCTGCGGCGTTCATGGTCGCGGGTGGTCTGTGGGCTCGAAAGCCAATGGAGGTGCAGGAGGATGCGGGGTACCGGCGCACGCTGGGACTGGTGGATTTGTCTGCCCTCGGCGTTGCCGCGATCATCGGGGCGGGCATCTTCTTCCTGCTTGGCCAGGAAGCCCAGACGACCGGGCCTGCGGTGGTCATTGCACTCATCATTGGCGGCGCGGCGGCACTGCTGGCAGCCCTGTCGTACGCCGAAGCCTCCAGCGCCCTGCCCGGCAGCGGCAGTGCCTACGCGTTTGCACACGCCGCTTTTGGAAGCCTGCCGGCGTTCATGGTCGGCTGGTTCTTCGTCAACACTTACGCCATTGGCAACGCCGGCATTGCCATCGGCTGGCAGAGTTTCCTTCTGACCGCCTTCGACGGCGTCGGCATCACGCTGCCGGAAGCGCTCACCAAGCCGCCCGCTGATGGCGGCCTGGTGAACCTCCCGGCGCTGATTCTGGTCCTGACCGTGACGTTCGTGGCAACCCTACCCATGCGCACCAGCACCCGCGTCAACAATCTGCTCGTCGGTCTCAAGCTGGCGGTTGTGGGGTTCGTGATTGTCGCCGGCGCCTTCCTGGTGCGGCCGGGCAACTGGACGCCCGTGGCACCAGGCGGCATGTCCAGCATTGCGGGAAGCACGGCGGTGCTTTTCTTTGCCTACGTGGGCTTTGATACCATCGCTGCCGCCGGCGCAGAGGCCAAGCGACCCCGCCGCAACATACCCCTTGCCATTCTGGTCAGCATGGGAGTCTGCACCCTCCTTTATGTGCTCATGGCGGGCGTCGTTACGGGCATGGGCGTACCTGCGAACCTGGAGGCAGGACGGGCCCCCGTAGCCGGCGCCTTCGAGTCCGCAGGTCATTCGTGGGCGGGCGGCGTCGTGACGGCCGGAGCGCTTCTGGCCTTGGCTACCGTTGCCTACGCGTTTCACGTTGCCATGGCACGAATCCTGCAAGCCATGGCCCGGGATGGCTTCATGCCCCGCGCCTTCGCCCGGGTGTCTCCCCGGGGCGTCCCCGTGGCGGCAGCCCTGGCTGTCGGCACCGTGACGGCCCTGTCGACAGCCTTCCTGCCGCTGGCTCCGCTCATCGACATGGGGGTCTTGGCAGCCATGGCGATCTACGCTTCCGTCAGCGTCGGTACGCTTGTGGTCCGACGACGGGACGGCACCCCACGGGGATTCAGGGTTCCCTGGCCCATCCAT
>JBFIJP010000034.1:0-17609 GCA_041600695.1 Thermoplasmatota archaeon
CAGGCACGCCATGCGCTGGCTGGCCCTGGAGGCGGGCGTCGTCGCCGAGCCAGCAGGCGCCGCGTCCGTCGCGGCAGCACTGGCCGCGCGAGACCTGCCCGGGCCCGTGGCCTGCATCGTCACCGGGCGGAATGTGGATTCCGGGTTGCTGCGCGAGTGCCTGCAATCGTAGCGGCCACTCCTGCGGTGATGCCCGCGCTGCGCCTGCCGAATGGCACATCCGCGTCCGAAGACCTATTCGCCAGCGGGCCTTTGCAGATGGGTGCTGAAGGGAGCCGGACTCGCCGCCTGCATCATGCTGCTCCTGACAGGCTGCACCGGCGATCCTGCGGGTGGCGCGGACCTCTCCGGCGACGCGCCCGCCGACCAAGAGGCCGAGGTGCCCCATAACGCCACCCAAGAGCCTGCGGATCTGCCCCCCGAGCCGGCCCCGCTTCCGCCTGCGCCGGCACCCGCGATCACGGCGGACACCTTCTACATCGTTGACGAGGAGGTCTGGAGCGTTGCCGTTCCCAATGGCACCCAACCGTACCAGGTCCCCCTGCGTGCGGGCGACCAGGGGATGCTGTGGAAGCACATCTTCAGGGCAGACGCAACGCTTGCTGGCGGGGCACTTGAACTCTGGTACCGCGTCACCGGCCCCGTGGCCCACACAGGCGTGGAGCCCAGTCCTTTCACGTGCACGTTCAGCCTTTCCTTCTTTTATGAGCCCGCGGACGGCGGGAGCATCATCTACGGCGAAGGGTGCTATTGGGCGCCTCCGGGCCTTCTGGCTGAAGGCGACCACCGGCTAATGTTCCCCCTGGATGGCCACGCGCGCAACCCCATCGAGGTCAGGGCCGGCGACTACATGCACGCCCAGTTGAGCTTCCATGTGGTCGCAGCGGGCACCGAGCCGGCGCTTCACGTGTTGGCCGGCACGCCTGACGCGACGCGGTTCCAGATGCTCGGCATGCAGGAGCCGCTGGCCGGGCCTAGCTGAACAGACCGACGTACACACCGTACAGGATCGACAGGACACCCCAGTAGCCCGCGCCCAGCGCCCAGATCACCATTTTCTGTTCCTCGAAGAAGCGCGTCACCAGGGTGGGCCCCATGAAAAAGCCCAGCCAGCACGTGAATCCCAGAATGGCGCCCTTCATCACCGGCGCGTACGCTTCGGGGGCATCGGTGGCCCAGTCGAAGAGGAACCATAGCAGCGTCGTTGCCAGCGCGGCGCTGGCCATACTGACCATGTAGCCGGGCATTGCCGACGCCTGCTTCGCCTTCAGCTCGTCCTCCGAAAGGTTGCCCCAGCCGACGCCTTTCATCCAGATCTTGCCGAAGATCGGGCCGTACCACAGCATGCCCACGATCATGTTCGTCGCAACGGCGCAGAGAATCGCCCACAGCAAACCCAAACCCATGCGGCCGCCAACAATGCCCGGGGCTTAAGGGCCTTGACGGGGCGGGTGGCGGTACCGTGCGGCCTCGGTTCCTCTGGAAGCTACCCTGGAACGCGACCGCTCCCGGCGCGGCTCCCGGCGCGGCGCGCAGGGTTGCGGTCTAGCCTGACAACGGCTTTCACCGCCACCAGGCATGAGCCCCGCACTATGAGCAGCGAACCCGGTTTCTCCGCGGGGGACGCGGCGGAGGCCATCGGCCGTGCTTCGGCCTTCACCGTGCCGGCGCAGCGGCGCGCCGAGGGCGTGACCATTCTCGTGTGGGGCCTCATCAGCACCATCATCCTGCTGCTGAACGTGATGTTCTCCGACCTGTACGGGTTCATGCATCGAGGCGGCTGGCGCGAGGCCGTTGCCGGCTGGTATTGGGCCCCCCTGGCGCTGCTGGGGGTGATGGCAACCATCGCGGTGTGGCGCATCGCCGAGGTGTCAGCCCACGTTCCTGCCGGCCGCCGCCGTTCCTGGAAGTTCCTGGTATCGGCCGCCGTCGCCATGGCGGGCCTGACGGTTCTCCTGCTGATCGGCACGCCCGTGGCCCAAGCCGGTTTCGCAGTGGCATCGGTGGGGTTGATCTGGCTGGTCATCGGGATCTTTGACCTGACGCACGCCACGCCCACGGGCCGGCGCTCCATCCTGCTCGTCGGCACCGCCATCGTCCTCGCCGGCGTCATCTACGGCCTGATGATCGGCGGCAACAACGACCTCGGTTGGCGCTACTTCAGCCGTGTCGCGACGCCCGTTGCTGGCGGTGTGCCCACCTTGGTTGGCTTGTGGCAGGCGCTGCGGAGCTGACGTGGCCGAAACCCTCGACCCCGTCATCCACCAGCAAACCCGCTTGCAGATCATTTCGGCCCTGTACCGCAACGGTCGAGCGTCCTTCACGGACCTGCGTGATGGCCTGGGCCTCACAGCCGGCAACCTCGCCAGCCATGTGGGCCGACTGGAAGCTTCGGGTTACGTGCGCAGCCGCCGGCGGCTTTCCATGGCCGGCCAGGAGGTCCATTACGTCATCACCAGCACCGGCGTCCAGGCGTTTGATGCGTACACCCAGGGCCTCCAGCAACTCATCGCGAGCGCAACGGCTGGTTTGCCACGCAAACAATGACCACAGCCATACCCGGCGGCGGATGTATCCGGTTGCCGCGGCCCCGCGGCGCGGTGAAAACATGCAAACCAGCAAGAAAATTCTCCTGATGGCTGTGGCCATCGGACTGCCTGCCTTCGTCTTGACCCCCGGCGCCCCCGTTGGACAGATGGTCTGGCCGGAAGTTCACGGCCCCGAACCAACGGGGCCCCAGATCGCCCTGCTCATGCTCTACAGCGCCCTCAGTTCCCTCGCCATGGGCGTCGCCATCGGCTACCTGGCCTTCGGCTTCGAGTGGACCCGGCGCATCTTCACCCGATGGAGCGCCGCGGCCCACCTGGCCATCGTGTTCATTCCGGGCAGCTACTGGATCCATGACAGCCTGCACATGATCAACGGCGAGAACATGGCCGGCCTGATCGCATTGGAGTACGGTTTCCACCTGCCTGGCTTCGCCGCGGGCGTGATCCTGATGGTGGCCGCCGCCAAGACCGTCCAAGCCCGCGCAGTCCGCCGGGCGCCCCAGCCGGCAGCCGCCGCCGTGCCCCGGTGAACCATGCGACCTCGCCACCTGACCCTGCTGTTGATCCTGCTCGTCCTGCCCCTCGTGCCCGGCGCCGCCGCGCATGGCGACGTTCCATCGTTGGTCGGTCCCTGGACGCTGGAGCCCGGCGAGCGGGTCGTGGTGGAACGCCCGGTCCATTGGCACCGCGCGGTAGGCCAACTGTCGGCCGACGGACTGATCACCGTCACCATCCACGGGGACATGGCCGCAGGGCCAGGCCGGAGCCTCACCGTCAACCACCTCATCCCGTGCTGCGACGACGCGTGGACCGATGTGGCCTTCGTCGTTGAAAACGTCGACGACCATGCGGTCCGGGTGGAGGGCAGCGTGGCCGTCCTGCACGACAACCTGGCCGTCGTGGCCGCTGATGCCGAGCCCGGCGGTTGGTGGCAGACCCTGGTTATCGTGGCCGTCATCATCGCGGTCCCTGCCAGCGTCGCCCGGCGGCCGCCCCTTGCCGCTGATCCTCAATGGCTGCGGCGCGCCCGCTGGGCCCACGGCGCCGTGTGGGCAGCGGCCGCGGCGACGGCGCTGATGGGCATGGTACCTTACAAGACTGGCCCCCTCGTCGGATCGCTTGCGGCGACGGCGCCGCTTGGGGCCGGCTTTGGCGCCTTCCTGAACACGCACGCGCTCGTCATGCTGGGCTTCATGGCCGCCTGGGGAACCGCGTACGCACTCTGGGCGGGGGCTCGCCGCCGTGGTGCGGCCGCCCATCTGGATGGCTACCTTTTCGCGGCCGGCCCCCTACTCATCGGCGCTTCGATGCTGCTAGAGCTCGGCGGCGGCTGGATCAGCCTCGCGATGGGCGCGCTGCCCGCCGCGGCGATCCTGCTGGACACGCTGGGACCCGCAGGCCACCCTGACCCGGCGCCGGGGGCGGACGCGTGATGCGGGTGGTCACATGGACCTGAACCCGATCGTTCTGGCGGTTCACCTGTTGGCCGCATCGGCGTGGCTCGGCGCGGGGTGGTACCACAAGTTGATCGTCGCCCCGGCGGTCCGGGACGCCGGTGCAGAGGGACTGGGCGTCGTTGCCGCCCTGACGCAACGCGGGGGCGGCGGCCGGTGGTTCGGTCCAGCGTCGATTCTCACCGTCGCCAGCGGCGGCGTGCTTTATTGGCGCCTGGGGGTCAATGCCTCGACCCGACCCGGCATGATGCTGATTGTCGGCGCGGGCCTGGGAATCGTTGCGCTGTTGCTTGGGGTGCTGGTGCACCGACCGGCGGAGGCGCGACTGAAGGGGGCCGTGGATGAGGGGGATGCGTCCGGCATTCATGCACACGTGGAGCGGCTGGGGCGGCACACGGATCTGTCGGGCTACCTCGTCACGGCCGCCTTCCTGCTCATGACCCTGCGCCACGTCGTGTAGATCGGCAGCGCCTCGGTGTCGGCGGGCCATGGCAACAGGCCTCAACAAATCTTGAACTCGCAGACGGGCCGCGACCGGTGGTCTTGACTGGCGAACGCCGCGTGGGCGCAAGCCGCGCCCGGATGGCAACCGGGCGGATGTATCCGCAATGACTAGCGGGTTGTCGGCAGCCGTATGCGATGCTGTTTTATCGCGTGAAGATTATTGGTACCGTGTGTGAGTCCGATCCCGGCATGTCCCGCCGCTCGGCTACCGCCAGGGAGACCACACGGAGCCTCGACCGCGCCTCGTGCCAACCCTCCGTGGGAGCGATCACCCCCGGGGGAGTGCCCAAAGATTCCACTGCGGACACCCCGGCGGGCATCGTGCCGGCAGCGAGCCACACACGAAGCAGGCCCGGCCCCGGCGGCGCCCAATCGCATCCTGCCGACGACGAATCGCCGCATTTGCTCAATTTGCTTCACCATCTGCCAAATCTGACCGACGCCCAACGCAGTGTGATTGCGACCAGCCTCACTTCGCACGCCCCAAGTCTAGGCCCCCCTGAAGCTCCACGCGTGCTAGCGCCTTTCCTGGCGAGGTCGAATCTCGTCGGCGAGGAAGCGCGCGCAGCCATCGCGGCCGGCCTTGCCTGGCTGGCGGCCAACCCCCACCGCCTCGAAGCCAGCTTGGTACTCACGGCTCTGCTCAATCGGCCAGATGTTCGCGATCCAGACGCACGGGCTGCAGTTGCGCTGGGCTTCGGATGGCTCACGGCCAACCCGGTCCGCCCCGAGGCACAGTTCGTCCTCAGGGCCCTCCTGGATCGGGCTGACCTGACCGGCCTCGAACGGCGCGGCACCATCGCGGCGAGTCTCGACTGGCTCACCGTGAACAAGGTCCACCCCGCCGCTGATTTCGTGCTCAGGGGTCTGCTCGAGCGGAGGGATCTGACGCCCGGCGAGGCGCGCAGGGCGATTGCAGCAAGCTTCGACTGGCTGGGGGCCAACTGCGGCCGGGCCGAAGCACAATTCCTTCTCCGGGCCCTTCTGAATCGGACGGACCTGGCGCATCAAGTACGCGACGCGGTCGCCGCGAGTTTTGAATGGCTCGCGCTCCACGCCATGCGGGCTGAAGCGGGCTTCGTTCTCCGGGCTCTGCTGGATCGCCCCGATCTGGAGCAGCGCGAAGCGAGTCGTGTGCTGGAGGTCAGCTCCGGCTGGCTGGCCGCCGCCCCCACCCGCCCGGGGGCCGATTATGTGCTCAAGGCGCTGCTGGGGCGGCCGGATCTGGCGGACGGCGAAGCGCGGGGCGCCGTTGCCGCGAGCGTCGCCTGGCTAGCCGCCAACAAGGACAGCCCCGACGCGCAATTCGTGCTCAAGGCTCTGCTGGAGCGCCAGGACTTGGTCGCTTCCGAGGCATCTGCTGCAGTTGCGGCCAGCTTCGGCTGGCTGGCCGCCAACGCCCACCGGGTCGAAGCAGGTTTCGTGCTCAAGGCCCTGCTGGACCGTGACGATCTGGCAGACGGCGAAGTGAGCGGCGCCGCGGCGGCCAGCCTCGGCTGGGCGGACGCCAACAGTGGCCGACCCGAGGCACAATTTGTTCTCCGGACCCTACTGGTTCGGCGCGATCTGGCGGACGCGCAGGCACGCCGCGGGGTCGCGGCGAGTCTGGCCTGGCTGGCGGCCAATCGATACCATCCTGAAGCTGACTTCGTGCTCAAGGCTCTGCTGGAGCGGCCGGATTTAGCCCGCAGCGAGGCGACCGGTGTAATTAACGCGAGCCTCGCATGGGTCGGTGCCCATCCGCTTCGTCCCGACGCTGACTTCGTGCTAAGGGTGCTGTTGCACCGGACGGACCTGGTTGGGCAGGACTTGCGTGGGGCAGCCGTCGCGAGCCTCGCCTGGGCGAGGGCCAACGTCCACCGCAGCGCCGTCCGCTTCTTGCTCAAGCCGCTGCTGGAGCGTCCGGACTTGACCGACAGCGAGGCGCGGGCCGCCCTAGCCGTGGCCCACGACTGGCTAATGAATCATGGCACACGCCGGGAAGCAGGATTTGTCATCGCCCCTCTGCTTGCGCGACGGGGTGACGATCGGTCGTTCACCGCACGCTCCCTTCGCCTGGGGCTGGTGTGGCTTTCGTCCGACCCAGACAACCCGGCCGCGCATTACGTCATCAAGCAAATCCTGCGGCATCCGGATACGAAGGACGACCAGTGGCACCTGGCTGCCGGCCATGCGCTCGCATGGCTGCGAGCCGACCACGGCTCCTGGAGGTCCGGACCGGTTCTGCTGGATCTCCTTGAACCGAGACGCCAGCTGGAGGCAGGCGAGATGGCGGCCGTGATCCGCCACGTAAGGGCCTTCTCAGGCAAGGGGCAGGTGGCTCGCCGTCTGTATCGTCGTTTGGAAGCGGCGACGCGCGCCACGCCGGCCCATGCGGGAATCCTGGCGGAGATGCAGGCCCGGGGCTTTCCGTTGACCTAGAAGATATCGCTAATCGCTCGAGAAGTGATTTCATAAGTCCCAGAGGCGCCACGCGCTTGCATGCACCCGGCATCGGGCATCCGGCCAACCATCCAGGCGGCAGACGCTGCGCGCCTACCGCCCGGGAGGCAAGCAAGCGGGGCCGAAGGCGGGGTGGAACCCCGGCGAGGATCCGCTCACGCCGCACCACCGATGCCTGCAAGCGCCCCGCAGCCACCTGGGTCCTCCGACGGCTCTTGCGGGCCGCCATCAAGGAAACAGCGCGTAGGCGCTGCCTCCCGTCACGCCCGCTCGGCGATCGTGCTGGCCCAAAGGGGTCCAGCCGTCCCAGCGCCGTCCGCCATCGGCCGCCGGCCTGCGTCCTCCAGCCCGCCCCCGCGACTCGCCCCATCACTTGGCTCGCCGCTGAAACGCCGTGGCGCTCCCCGTTGGTTTTGAAGTGACTACTAGGCATCTCGGGGTGCGAATCCACTCCCTTGTCCCCGGTGCCCGGCGCCGTGCCTGCGGGCAGGCCAACCAGGCCCAAGCCCGAAGTCGCCAAGCGCCGCTAGAAAAGGTGTTCGTCCACCAGCCGAGCCGGGCCAGCCGGCTCCAGATGCAGTACGTCGGCGACACCGTCCAGGTCCCGCACAGCGTCGGCGACCTGCTGCTCGTGGGCGGCGTCCGTGTTGAGGTACGCGGTGGCACCCGTGTCGATGCTGAACCACACCGGCACCCCATCAGCGCGCAGTTGGCGCACCGCCCGGATGACGGCGACGGTGGCAGGCTGCCACGTAATGTGCCCGCTTTCGCTCGTCATGGTCACGGCGTGCAGGTTGAGGGTGTCCCGCTCGGCCAGCGCACCGATTTTGGCCAGATCCCCCGCCCCGAGGGCCTCCTTCATTTTCTGAAGCATGCCGGGAATGTAGGCCACCCGTGCATCAAACAAAGGCGAGGTGAGCACCTCCTGATGAACGCCGTCGGTAGGCTCCTCGTGCTGAACGAGTGGCACCACCACGCGCCAATCGAGGCCTTCTCCGGAGTGGATTTGGCGGCTGTAGCTGCGGGCGCCCTCGTTGACCCACTCGCTGACACCCCCGGTAAGCGAACGGCAAGCACTACCTGCGCCCAGGCGGGCATACTCGGAAAGCTTGCCAGGAGAGGCCTTGTGGCCGTAGGCGGCCGCCGCCGCGACGGTCAGGGCCGCAAATCCGCTGGCGCTGCTGCCGAGACCCACGAACTGCGGGAAGTCGTTCCGGCTCTCCATGCGGAAGGGCCGGTCGTCGCCGGCATGCTCCTGGATGGCGTAGATCACAGTATTGATGCGGTCCCTGGCCCGGCCACCCACGGGGGCACCGTCGATGCTTGCCGTGCTCTCGCCCTCGTCAAGCACCTCCACGGTGGTGTGCGTATGGATGGGGCCGGTGCAGAGGCTGATGGAACCATGGAACGGAATGCGGCGAACGGTGTCGCGCAGGCCGTGGTACTTCACCAGCCCCTGAATGGGGTATGCGATGGCGCTTGCCTTGGTCATGAGAGTTCCTCTCGCCATGTGCCTCGTTCCGGGCCGCTCGACTGTGCCCGGGCGTAGTCATCGCCCAAGTCCAGCCGGCGGCGAACCTCCCGCTTGAGCCGCTCACTGATCTCAAAGAGGAGCGAACCCAGCGTGCGGCCAACGTCCACAGCACCCTCCACGAGGGTTCCGGTGACGATGATGTCCGCGCCTGCATGGATAGCGGCGTGGGCGGCGTCGGCCGTGCGCAAACCCCCGCCGACGATGACGGGAATGCGTACGGCCCGCTTGACGGCACTGATCATGGCCGGCGGCACAGGCTCCTCGGCGCCGCTGCCGGCCTCCAGGTAAATGAACCGCATGCCAAAAAATTGGGCTGCCAAAGCGTACGCTACCGCGGTGGCGTTGTCGTCGCGAGCAATCAGGTCCGCCTGGCCGACCTTTCCCACCGTTCCGCCGGGTGCAACCACGAGGTACCCCATGGGGAGCGCCTCGATGCCCAGCCGATCGATGACCGGCGCGCCCCGCACCTGCTCGCCTACGAGAAAGTCCCGGCTGCGGCTGTTGAGCAGGCTCATGAACCAGACCGCGTCAGCATGGGGCGACACCTGGCTGGCGCCGCCGGGAAACAGGATGACGGGCAGGCCGGACTGTTTCTTGACAAGCTTGACCATCCGATCGAGGATGCGTGCCTTCTCGGGGGTTGAGCCGCCCACCATGATGGCGTGGCTCCCCGCATCGGCTGCCGCCTGGGCCATCGCCGCCGCTTCGCGGGGGGCCTGGCGGTCGGGGTCAAGCAGGGTGAAATGGAGGGGGCCGTGCCGCAGGTGGCGGTGGATGTAATCCTCCACGTACTGGATGCGGGGCCGGCGCCGGAGCCGCACGGCGAGCCCAAGCCGGGTTGGGGTCAAAGAGGCTCCGAGTGGGGGCGGAGGTCCGTTCGATCAGCTGGCGTCCTTCTCGCCGCTGCGCAGCCGCCGCAGGTAAGCCTTGGCCGGGGCATAATCCGGTGCCAGGGACAGGGCCTGCCGGAAGGCATGGATGGCCTCCTCAATGCGCCCCTGTTTGGCCAGGCTGCGCCCCACGTTGCAGTACGCGTAATGGCGGGCCTCGTACCGCGGCGCCTCCAGCGCCTGCTCCAGCCACGGCAGCGCTTCCTGTGGCCGGCCCTGCTCCAGCAAGTAGGCGCCGATGTCGTTGTACGGGTTGCCGAAGCTGGGGTCCGTCTCGATGGCAGCCCGGCACTGCGCGATGGCAGCGTCGAGGTCGCCGCGGACACTGTGCACCCAGCCGAGGAACGTGTGGGCCTCGGCCGTGGGGTGGACGAGCAGGCTGGCGCCGTACAGATCTGCGGCCAGATCAACCTCGCCAACCGCCTGGTGAACGTACGCCAGATGGAAGAGGACCCGCGCCTGACGCAATTGGTCGCGCTTGTCATCGTCCATGTCCCCGTGGGCGACCGCCGGGTCCCACGCCGTGTCCACCGCGTGGGCGGCACTGAAGTCCTCGGGGGTTGTCACGTTGTGAAGCAGCACCCGGCGCCCCAGTCCCTCCACCTCCAGCAGTTCCTCGATGGTCCTGCGACCGCTCAAGACCACATCCGCCAGTCCCATATCGACCCACTCGGACCCGGTCCAGATGCGTTTGAAGAGGCTTTCTTCGTCGGCATCCAGCGAGACGTGCAGGGCAAAGCCGCCCTCCCAGAGTTCCACGGGCAGGCTCTGGGGTTCCAGGACCACCGCCCGGTCGGCCGGCTCGTTGGAGGCAGCATCGTGCAGGATCGCCCCCGCCGCCTGTAGAAGCAACGCCAGTCGTTCCGGTCGTGGCTCGGGTAGTGTCACGCGATGCCCCACGCGAACCTCCAGCAGTTCGAGCAGCAGCACCGCCAGTCGCGGCGAGAAATCGACGGCACCCGAGTCGGAACGCATGGGCGAATCGATCCACTCCGGGCCGGCCGCCGCCGTGCTGGCGTCGACCAGGCGCCTGGTCGCATCGGTGCGCAGGACGCTCCATCTGTCGAGGCTTTGCCTCAGGTTGGCCCCCCAGGACACAACATGGTAGCGGTTCTCGCCCTTGAACCCGTTTGCGGTTTACGTGCCGACAATGCCGGGAGCCAACGGGCCCGCCAGAAACGCCAGGATCGCGCCCAGCATGCCGGCCTTGAGGAGCCGCTGCCCCTGGCCCGGATGCCACCACGCCAGCCCCGCGCCGGCGAGCATCACGGCGTTCGCCGCGCCGAGAACGATCCACCAGTTGGGCCACCAGCCAGGCGCCATCCCCACGGCCGCAGCCGACGCGATCACCGCCGCCACCGTCAGCCCACTGGCCAGCGCCTGGGTTGCGCGGCGGCCCGCAGCCATCGGGAACGTCCGGCGAACGTCCCGATCCGCCTCCACATCCTCAAGGTCCTTGAGCAACTCGCGCGCGACGTTGGTTCCTGCCGCCAGCAGTGCAACGAGCCACGCGACGCCCCATCCAGGCAGCATGCCTGCGCCGGCCGTGGCGCCGAAGACGAACGTGGAGCCAACCAGCAGCCCGACGGCGACGTTGCCCGCCAGCCCCCTGGCTTTGAGCTTCCATTCGTACACGCCCAGCAGCGCCGCGTTGAGCGCAGCAAACAGCGCCAGGAGCAGACCGCCGGCAACGAAGGCCTCCCAGAGTCCCAGGCCCAGGAGGAGGATCGCGAATCCGAGAGCCTCGCCGCGGTCGATGCGTCCCGATGGCAGGGGTCGCTCCGGATGCGCGCGCCGATCGGTTTCCAGATCAGCCACATCATTGAGGATGTTGCCAAAGCCAGTCACCAGAAACGCGGCCAAGGGAGCACCAATCCACGCCGCCAGCGGCAGGGTCTCCGGCTCGACGACCACGATGCCCACCACCACGGCGGCCGCCGCCATCAAGGCGTTGCCCGGCCGCAGCAACTGTAGGCGCGCCGCCCACAGCTCGCCGTACCGCGCCATCAGGTCGCCGGCGCGGCGATCTTGGCCTCGGCCTCAGCCAGAAGCTCGTCCACCTCGTCCCACTCGGCGCGCGCCTTGGCCTCCTCCATATCCTTGACCGCCAGCATGTACTTGCGAACAAGGGGCGCAACCTTGGGGAAATGACGGAGCATCAGCTTGACGAACGTGGGGAACTTCGCCTCGGTCAACTCCAGCACAACATCGCCATCGAGAATCTGGGCCAGCCGTTCGAAGTCCTTGTCCGACAGGTTCTCCGAAAAGTACCGCAGGCGGAGCAGTTTCTCCGTCACGGCCCCCTCGTCCTTGGTCCAGTACTCCGTCACGTACGGCTGGAGCGCGGCCTTCGACACATCACCGCTGCGAAGTGCCTCGCCGCCCACGCGGGCCGCAATCATGGCTGCCCGCATGGCGATGATGATGCCCCCACCGTGAATGGGGTTGACCAACTGCGCCGCGTCGCCCACGAGCATGAGCCCGTCGGCGATGGGTTCGGGAACCCTGCTGCTGACCGGAATGCCGGAGCCATTGATCTCGGTGACGCTCGCCTTGGCGAAGTGTTCGGGGTGCCGCTCGATCCATCGGTCCAGGTAGTCCTGGGCGCGGTTGCCCCAGGAGCCCTCCTTGGCCAGGATGCCGATGCCCACGTTGGCCACGTTGTCGCCCTTGGGGAAGATCCAGACGTAGCCCTTGGGCGCCACGTCCTCGCCAAAGTAGAGATGGAGCCACTTCCATTCGTCGATGCCGGTGACGCCGACCATCTCGTACTGGAAGCCGGAGTGGTAGTCGCGAACCCGGTTGAGCGTCTTGAGCCCCGCCCACTTGCCGGTCATGGAATCGATGCCATCAGCGCCGATGGTCAGCCGTGCGCGAATCTCAAAGGGCTTGCCCATGAACTCCGCCCGGATGCCAGCCACCCGACCGGCGGCATCCTTGAGCAGGCCCACCGACTGGGTCTTGGGCATGATCTTCGCCCCGGCCATGATGGCGTCCCGGGCCAGGTGCTTTTCGAAGATCTTGCGCTCCACCACCCACCCGAACGTGTCGGGCCCCTGCAACACGACACGGGTGCCGCTGGGAGCGTAGAGGGCAGCGCCCTCGATGCGGCCGTACGCCCACGCCGGGTCCGGCTCAACCCCGCAGAACGCCAGGCCCTCGTCCGACACGCCCTCGGCGCACCGCTTGGGGGACCCGATGTCCTGCTTGCGGTCGATGCCCAGAACCGTGAAGCCCTGCCGAGCGAAGTCGCGTGCCGCAATCAGTCCGCCGGGGCCAAGGCCCACGACCAGGACATCCACCGAACAATCCACGGCGCGCGGAATCGTGCCCGGCGGCAGCCCCCGCAGCGGCTTGTCGGTCACCGTCAAGTCAGGAGTTCCGGAAACGTTGGCCATCCGATCACCTACACCACGAAGACGCGCTGGGGCTTGGCTACCGCCGGAGCGCCGTGATCCGCACCGGGCAGCAACGCGCCAACCGGGCAGAACTGGACGCACAGGTCGCAACTGATGCACGGCCCCTGGTCGACCTCAAGGTAGTCGCCGCGCAACGTGATCGTGTCCACGGGACACACCCCGACGCAGCCCGCGCACGAGATGCAGCGTCCGTGGTCGACCTCGATCTTCTGCACGCGGCGGCGAGGCGGGGTTCCCCTAAAAGCATGCACGCAGCGTGACGCGGGACGCTACTGGTGGTTCCTCCAGTAGCTGCGGGCCCGGACGCCGGTGCCTGCGCCAACCGGGCGTACCCCGGCTGGCCGCGTCGGCCAGCGCCGACGAGCGAGTCGCCCACATTAAGACAGTCTGGTAGAGAAATGCTGGCTCACGCCGACGCGGTCGGCGTCCGTGCAGCGATCCGACGGCCGCCACGCCCACGCCCCCCTCGCCAAGCATGCGCGGCCGTGCCCGCCACACCATGGGCGCCCGAGGTGCCGCCCACAGGCCAAGGTTTGTTCAAACGCCTTCATATTTGACTGGAGCCTACCATTCCTGGTTCCCATGGTCGCAAAAAGGTGGTTCGGATGATGAAGAAGTGCATTGGGCTCGTGGTTTTGCTGCTTTTGACTGGCTTCTCGATGCCAGCGCAGGCCAAGGAGCCGGTTTCCCTCGAAGATGTCGTGCAATGCGCCGCGACCCTTGTCCAGGTGCAAGTGGGGCGTCTGCCCAACGACCCCGGAATCTCCGCCGAAATCGCGCAGGACTGTGCCCTGCTGGCATACTCGTTTGTCATCCAGTTCTCACAATGTTGGGCGGATACCTTATCCAAGGACTCCACGCCGATTGCCGTGACGGACTACCCCGGCTACATCGGGTCAGTGATCGGCCAGTGGAAGGTACCGGTTCCGATTCCGCCAACGAATCCGCTCGGGCGGGATGCCGAATTGCAGTCTGGCTACCCGACGCAGGGTTGGACGGTTCTTTACGTCAGCCTGGGGAGTTGCCTGTAGTGGTTGCCCGGGCCTGGCCCGTCTTGGCCTTCTTCCTGTTGACCATTGCCGGCTGCACGCAGCCCCCACCTGAGGCGGCCGTGACGGCCAGCGCAGAAACGCCTTCGCCTGATCACGTCGCACCGACCGCACCGACTAGCTCGCCCGCCAGTCCTTCGGCCCAAACCTCAAAGGAACCAATGCCCACGAATGCCACATCACCCCCGTTCATTTCGGGACTTCGCGCCGGCCGCTGCGATGGCTTCCAGACCAGTATACAAGGACCACACACGCTCACAGGTGATGAACTGCCCGAGTCATGGCGCAAATCCGGGTTCACCACTGCATACCACGGATACTGGGTTGTCGAATGCAAGCGCGTCGCCATCGAGACCTACGAGCGCGGGCCGGTGTCCATTGTCCTCGAAATCCACAACAATGCAAATCCACCGGACGCCTGCGGCCACGAAGACCGAGCGTTCCTCTGGATTCTGCGCAATGCATACGTTTCCGACGCTGCCTTGGCGGAAGCTTTCGAACGGACCCTGGGTGTCCCGACACAGGCTGCGGAGATTACGATCCGGGACGAGGCAGAGTCAGGCATCAACCATACGAGGGTCGAATGGACGACCCCTCGGGGCACGTCCTACCTTACCACATCGTATGTAGAGGATCGTCTCGGGCCGCGGCTGGACGAACTGCTGGCCTACGTCGTCGACGAGAATCGTGTCAACATTCTGGTGTGGACCGAGGAATACAAGTTTCCGAACTTCAAATCGTACGAAACCACCGGGGAACTGACGGACGAATCTCTCCACTATCGAGCCTACGGCTCACGCTACGCGGGTGTCGCAAGCCTGCTGCTGGATCACACCCTGAGCGTCGATGTCGTCGCGTACGACAATCCAACATGCGAGGCGGATGAGCCATGAAGACGTGGCTCGTGCCGCTGAGGCCTGTGCCGCTGCTCCTGGCCGGCCTCCTTCTTGTAGCGGTCGTCAACGGCGCAGTCGAACCCCATGGCGCCAGCTTCTCTCCCCCGGCTGACTTCAGCGGAGCCACGACCCTGAACGGGACCGGCTGGGTCCTCCTCGTCGCCCACGGGAAGCCCTTCGAGGGCACGCTCCACTACCCCGGCCCACTGCACGCCATCAACCAGTCCTACGTGAGTGCAGGCGCGCTCGTGCCAGCCGGCACCAGTCCCGAGTACGGCACATGGAAACGAGCCGCGGAAGCCTGGCGGGGCGACGCCCTGGATGCCCAGATCACAGCGCGGCCGGGCATGTCCTCCATCCTAGTCGAGGCCGGCCAGATCTCCATCGTGGCCAAGGATGGGGCCGGGGTGCTGCGGGCACGGCCGGACGAGATTTGCATGGGCTACCTGTTGCCATCAGGCTCGGCACTTGGGGAAGTTGCCCGGTCCAACCCCTGCGAAGCCAAGGCGCTGGGATGGCGGCTGTCCAACGGGGATGATTATCTTGATGCCGACATTTCCGTGTCCTCCCTGACCCATGCCGAGGTCATGAACCTCGAAATCACCTGCGGCCAGCCATCCTGCCCGCCCGGCGGAGGGGCGTCCACGCAGACCTTCGGGTCCGCAAGCACCGCCCAGGCCACGGTCACGACCCGGACCTTTATCGAACTGGCAAGCGACGGAGGCGGCTCGGCCATGAGCGTTGCCGGCCATTTCGACGCCATCTACCTGCTGACTCCGGCCGCCAACCTGAGCGTTGCCGGGTGGGTGCGCATGCCCGACTACCAGGATCTTAGGATGCCCGGCGGCGACCACAAAACGCTGCGCATGACGGGAACCATCCACCTCAACGACCTCCGCCAGGGCGCATCAGGATCCAGGATCATGGGTACCGTTGCGGCCCCGGATGCCAACGCCTGGCTGGACGAATCCGCAGTGTCCTTGGGTGACCCGCGAACCATCATCGCGGCGGGCGCCCTCGCGACCCTGCTGGCGGTAGCTACCAAGTTTCTCCTTGCGTTGCTCCATAAACCATCGCGGCCCGATCCACTCAATCACCCCAAGCGCCGCATCATTCTGGAATATGTTGAGGCCAAACCGGGGGCGACATTCCGCGAACTTGTCCGAGAAACGGAACTGCTTGGGGGCACGGTGCGTCACCATCTCACCGTCATCAAGCGGGCTGGTCTGGTGCTAGAGAGGCCTTATGGCAACACCTTGCGCTACTTCCGGAACGACCGGGCAAACGAAGAGGCCTGGGAGTCCATCGTGGTGCTCAGGGAGCCCAGCATGAACCAACTCCACCAATGGCTCCTGACCCATCCGGGCATCGTCCAGAAGGACATCCTTGAGTGGGCCATGGAGAGCCTGCAATGGAGCCGGAGCACAACGCAGAATCGTCTGCGCCAGCTTGAGTCCGGGGGACTCCTGAAACGTCATGCGCACGGCCGTTACTTCGTTTACACAGCGGTTGACCCTGAACCTGCCAAGCAGCGCGCATCGGCTCCCGTTTGGTCGCAGTCGGTGCGTGGGCGTGATTCGTTGCACAGCAGCGGCTAGAAGTGATTTGCCTCCCGTCCATGCCGGCCTGCGGCCAGCAATCCAGGCGGCAGACACTGCGCGTCTGCGCCCGTGAGGCAAGGAAGCGGCGCCGAAGGCGGGGTGGAACCCGCCGCCAGCCTTGGGCCGTCGGTCTCGGTCCTCCAGCCCGCCTTCGTGGCCCTTCCTACCCGTTGGCTCGTCGCCGAAACGCCGTGGCGCATCCGTTGGTTTTTAGATCACCTCTAGGACACGCAAACGGCGAAATCGCCGGGCCGGGCTCGCGGTGAAGGCAAAGCACAGGTCAACGGCACCCAAGTGTAGGCACAAAACTCCGCGAAACTAGGGGTAGCCGAAGTGCTCTCGCCACTGTGCCGTTACGTCATCGAGGATGTTCTGCTGCGATTCGGTCAGGCTGCGCCGCCACTTGTCGTTGGCTGGCTTGATCTCGGCATCGCGCAGGGACTGGGTGAACCCGGCGTCCGGCTCCAGACCGCAGAACGGCAGAACCTCCTCGAACATGGCGACCGGATCATTGCACAAGGTCTCGTAACGAACCTCCATGACGCGCTCCGGTGGCAGACGCTTCAGCGCGGCCACCGTCGACGCCATCAGGATGTTCCATTGGATGCCGGCCAGGGCCACGAAGCTGTGGTCATGCTTCTTCCAGAGCTTCGCCTGATCCGGGGGGAGCGGCCCCCAGCGCCAGTTCTCCGGCCCGCGCCACCCCCACCACCAGTCGACACCCATCAGGCTGTTGGCCACCGGGCGGCCGTCGCGCACCACATGGATGAATTTGGCGTCGCCCCACAGCTCGTTAATGAAACCGGTGCGCGGCCAGCCAGTCACCTTGAGCAACAGGCGGTCGCGCTTGCGCGTCGTGGTTTGATCGAATGCGGCGCGCAGGCGACCCGCGGCCCGCGGCGTGAGATCCCCCGCCACGAGGTCACGAAAGGGCGTGCTGAAGCCGGCGTAGTGCTTGTCCCAGAGGTTGTAGCACTCCACGGGCCCGCCGCGCTCGCGCAACTGGTGGCCTAGGACAGGCTTGTTCAGGTTGTTGAGCACCCACCGGTTGCGGCCCGGATGCTCCGGGTCCCGATTGGTCAGCGCACTGATCCATGCCATGCGCGGATGCTCGGCAAGTAGGTCGTGGAAAAGGGTTGAGCCGCTGCGGCCCGCGCCCACGATCATGATGGGTTGCTCGATGGTCACGTTTTGCCCTCCCCTGTTACTTTTACCCGACCCTCGGTCACGTCGATGGTTCGCATGGCGACCACCGGGGTTCCGTGGCGGGC
>JBFIJP010000035.1:0-17590 GCA_041600695.1 Thermoplasmatota archaeon
GACTCCCGCTGCTTGGCCTGGTAGCGGCGCTGCGCGTCGAGTGCGATGACCATGAGCCCGACGCTGGATGAGAGCAGGACCAGGCTGGTGACGAGGAAGATCAGGTGCAGCCGGTGGGCGCGCAGATAGAGGACTTCCAGCGTCAGCATCGTCGCCGACGCCGCAAGGGCCAGAATACGGGTCGACCAGGAGAGGGCCTCCCGGTAGTCGGTGTTGACGCGCTCTGCTGTCGCCTGCTTCTTGCCGAGGCTCTTGTGGGCCCGGATGCCGGCCTTGGTGGCCTCATCCTGGCTGTCGTGCCCCGTGCGGGCCAACAGCCAACTGTGGGGGCAATAGGCAAAACGACCCACGTCCCCCGCGGAGGGCATGGGCCGGTATGGCCACTTGGGGGCCAAAGGGCCTTGGGCCGGGGATGTTCACCCCTGAGCCTGTGTGCGTACGGTTAGCCGTAGGAGAGGCGGAGACCCTTGCGGCGCAGATCCTCCTTCAGGCGTTGGCCCACGAGGAGACCGATGGCCATGCCGGAGAGGTGCGCGAAGTGACCGATTCCTGTTCCGCCGCTGAAGACTCCCAGAAGGTCCAGCAAGGCGATGCCGATGCCCCCGATCCACAGTGGGATGGGTGCCGGAATCGGGAAGATGAAGATCTTGGCCTTCGGCATGATGATGATCGAGGTGCCGATGAGCATCATGATGGCGCCGCTGGCGCCCAGAGCTGCGCCGCCCGTGATGGAGACCTGGATCACGCCGGAGACCGCTCCCGAGAGGAAGAACAGGCCCGTGAAGCGCTTCCAGCCCATCAGGCGCTCCATGGTTGGCCCGAAGAAGTAGGTGGCCAGGCCGTTGAAGAACAAATGGCCGCCGCTGCCGTGGCTCAGCGTACTGGTGATCAGGCTCCAGGGCCGCACGAGCCAGTCGGGCGCAATCAGGAACGTGAGCGGGAACCAGTCGGTACCGTTGCTGGCATCGTACCGCAGGGCCAGCAACTCCAGCCCATAGATGGCGACAAACGTTCCCAGCAGCGAATACGTGACCACCGGCTTGCCGTGCATCCGCTGCGCCAGCGTGGGCTTTGCCGCCGGCGGAGGGCGGCCGTACTGGTCAAACCCGGTGTAGATGCGTGGACGATCCCCCGACATGGACAGCGTTGCCAGAGGGGTGCGGTTGTTGGCCCTATCGGTGGACTTTGGGCCAGCGGGACACCGCCTGCTGTCGGCTCCAAAAGGGGCCAATCGGGGCCGAAAACTTCGGCATTTAAACCTTAGGGGTTCCCGTTTAGTACCGAGTCGAGCGAGATTGCTGGTTACCCGCCAAAAACGGGAGGAATCAACAATGAAGGCAAACCGCAAGGCAGTCCGACACTTTTCGGGCGAAGAGGAAGCCGTGAGCCCTGTGATCGGCGTCATCCTCATGGTGGCCATCACCGTGGTGCTGGCCGCTGTGGTGTTCGTGCTTGTGAGCGATCTCGGCTCCGACTCCAACGCCCCGTCGGCCGTGAAGTTCCAGAAGGATGAGGCCAACGACCGCATCAAGGTCGTGAGTGCCGAATCCACGGCTGACTGGGACAAGATCGAGATCAAGGGCGACGCTACCGGCGCCGAGCTTGAACTCAATGCTGCCGCCGACGGTGTCGGTGGCACCGCCATCACCACTGCCCTGGTGGCTGTGACCAGCACAACGGACCCGATGAGTGCGGGCGAGTACCTCGAACTGTGCGGCACCGCCGGTGCCGTCAGCGATCTCACCCTGACGCTGATCGACAGCTCCGCGAACCAAATCCTGGCTGAACTGACCTTCAGCAGTGTCGCGGCCTGCTAAGGTCGTCGCATACCTCCACCCCCTCGATCGTTCCTCGTCCCCCTCGGCCGCCTTCCCCTTCCCACTCAGCCCCCACCTCCTTCGACCCCCGACCCTCCTTCCCCTGAATCTCCCTCCTCAACCTCCACCCTCCTCAACCTCCACCCTCCTCGATCTCGACCTCCTCAACCTCTGCCCACCTCCCCCTCCTCTGCCCTCCCAACCCCCCTCGTCCATTCGACCCCCTTCGACACGGGCCTCCCTTTCCCACAGCCCCCCTCATCCACCTGCCCCATTCACCCACCATCCATGCTCCATTAGCCCCTTGTCCGTTTCCTCCATTCACCCGAGCGCGGGCCTGGCGGCTCTTCCAAGAGGAAACAACCATGCCACTCCCGCACAAACTTCGAAGAAAGCTAGCCAAGGCGGAAGATGCCGTCAGTCCTGTGATTGGCGTCATCCTGATGGTCGCCATCACCGTCGTGCTGGCCGCCGTCGTGTTCGTCCTTGTCAGCGACTTGGGTTCCGACGCCAACGCGCCGTCAGCCGTCAAGTTCCAGAAGGATGAGGGCACCGACCGGATCAAGGTCATCAGTGCCGAGTCCACGGCCGACTGGGACAACCTCCAGGTCAAGGCGGACCAGACCGGCATCGAGTTCGAATTGAACGCAGCCGCCGACGGCGTCAATGGAACCGCCGTCACCACCGCACTGGTCAACATCGCATCGTCGACCAACCCCATGAGTGCTGGGGAATACCTCGAATTCTGCGGCACGGCGGGCGCGGTCAACGACATCACGCTGACCCTGATCGACGGGGCGGCCAACCAGATCATGGCCGAGTTGACCTTCAGCGGCGTCGCGGCCTGCTAGGCTCGCGTCGGCCGGCTGAGCCAGGGCGGCTTGCCCTTCCTTTCCCTGTTTCTCCCTTTCCCCGCGGTGGACTGTCCTCCGCTTCTCTTCCACCCCTTCTCCTTTCGCGCCCTTCTCCCCTGCTCCTTCTGCGCCTTCGCCCTTTGGCTCTCTTCGATCATCCTTCTCCCCGCCTGATCCCCCTTCGCTCCGTCGCAACGCTTCACAGGTTCAAAGTGGCCAGGAATGCCAGGATGGCCAGGAATGTCAGGATGGCCAGGAATGTCAGGATGGCCACGGATTCGCCGCGGGGGACGCTCTGCGGTGGCCCGGCCAATGGCCTCGCCCTGCCCGCCAGGATTCAAGTACGCGGCCAGCCCCAAATAACCCGGGCAGGATGCCAGCGTGGCCACGAATAGCTGGTGCCCGGGCGGAGCGTTCCATGCGGTTGCACCCTGAGTTCGAACCCGACGGAGGCGCGGTAACACCCGTGGTGGCCGTCGTCATCATGCTGGCTATTGCCATCGTGCTGGCCGCCTTGGTCTTCGTGTTCGTAGGCGACGAAGGCACCCCCTCGGCCCCGCCAGCGGCCGTTCGGTTCCAAGCCGACGAGGCCACCGACCGGATCCAGGTGCTGGCCACCCGCACGGACCTCGACTGGAGCAACTTCCGCGTCCAGGCCGACCAGAGCGGGCTTGAGTACGAACTCAACGCCCCGGCGGACGGCGTTGGTGGCACGGCCATCACAACCCTGCCCGCACCCCTGTCGCCCGCCAGCCTGCCCATGGCTGCCGGGGAATTCCTGGAAATCTGTGGCACCAGCGGGCCTGTGGCCCCGGCCACCATCACCTTGAGCGACGCGGTGGCCAACCAGGTGGTCAGCGAACTCACCCTGCGAAGCGTCGCCATGTGTTGAGCGCCTGGATGGATCCGCCTCAACCGTGGGGCTGCAAGCAGTCGGCCGGATATCTGGGGGGGCCGGCCGGCACGGCCCGCTGCATCAGGGCCCACCAGACCCCGATCCCCTTTGCCCCACAGGCCCTCGTACGGACCTCCCGCCAGCCGTCGCCGCTGGCCTTGAAGTCCTGCAACGTCAGAGTTCAGGTTCCATGCCGAGGGCGCGAGGTGACGCAGAACGGGCAGCCAGTCCGGTTGTAGGCGTCATCATCATGGTGGCCATTACCGTGGTCATGACCGCCATCATCTTCGTCCTGCTCGATGCCCACGGCGACGGGACCGGCGCCGGGTCCCAGGGCAAGGAGCCGCCCCCGGCGATCCGCATCCAGCGGGACGAGTCGGGCGACCGTCTCCGCGTCCTTTCTGCGTACGTCGGGGAGGTTCAGAAAGCGGACTGGTCCGTCATGGTGTTCATGGCTGACAAGCCAGGCACCGAATACGAACTCAATCAGCCGGCCGATGGCATAGGGGGCACACCACTTACGGATAGCCCAACGTACATTGCGCCCTCGGCAGATATTATCACGGCTGGAGAATACCTTGCCCTCTGTGGCACGTCGGGGCCGCTCACGGATGTCACCTTTTCAATCGCGCACGTGCCGGCCAACATGATGATCGCACAGATTCGGCTCAACGATGTCGCTGCGTGCTGATGTGCCGGCAGCCTTGAAAACGTTCGCCGGTGTGCGACTTCTGTGCGCCTCGGCACCGACCGCACCGCCGCCTCCCCCCTGACGGTCATTGCGGTGGTCGTACTGCTGGCTGTGATGGCCACCACGATCGCCCTGTTTCTCGCCGTCGACACCGAACACGAAGCCCTCGAGGTGGACGTGGTCCGGGACGGCGACCAACGCTTCCTGGAGGTCGGTCGCGTGGAAGGCAAGTACACTTGGGCCGACCTCAGCGTCCAACTGATCAACCAGGCGGGCACCGACCGTGCTCCAATCTACCTGCACGCCCCCACAGGGGAAGTGAACGTCGGCGACCGCATCCTGGTGGATCCCCAGCCCCCAGCCGGCGACTACCTCTTTGAAGTCCGCATGGGCGACCAGGTCTTGACCCAAAGGGTTGTGACCCTTTGACATCAATGTGAGAGAGCGACCATGGAAGAACAGGAAGACGGCGTCAGGGAGTATGCATTTCTGCACTTTCCGGCGGACGCCGTTCACGTGGACCGGGTCACCTTCGGAAAACTGCCCGCCTCGGCGCAACGCGTCTTCGAGGTGGTGCGTGACCACGGCCCCCTGACCCACGCCGAGATCCACGAACACACCGACATCCCCCCTCGCACCATCCGGTTCGCTGTCAAGCGCCTACGCGACGAGGGCCTGGTGGACACCCGCTGTAGCCTGCGCGACTGCCGCACGTGTTACTTCTTCGTCGATAAGCGGTGCGTCGGCATCGAGGCCCTTGAGGAGGCCCGCCAGCGGGCAGACGTGGCGGCCGCCGAGGGGCGCGTCATCGAGAAGGCCTGATGGCGCCCGGGGCGCCTGCCCCCCTGCCCCCATTGGCGTTGCCCGTATGGCCCCTGGAGGGATACCCTACCGGTGTGGCTGGGTTTTGCCGTGGGATGAGCACACATCATGTGCTGCAACCCCCTCCTTGGGCGGGAGAAAGCGTTAAGCCATCCGAGCACCGAAGTACAGGGCATATGCTGATGGTTGAACCCGTGCGCCGCGCGGACTTGCAGCAGGTGGCAGGCCTGGCGGGAGAGCAACTATCGGAGTGGTTCCCTGCGAGATGGCTGGCCGAGCAGGCTGAACGCAACCGCGAGACGTTCCTCGTCGCCCGCGATCTGAGCAGCAACACCATCGTCGGGTTCGTTGTGGGAGCCCGAGAGGCGCCGTGCGAGGGCAAGGTGTTAGCTATCGCCGTCGACAACGAGCACCGCGGTCAGGGGCTCGGCTCGGCGTTGCTCAAGAACCTGCGCAGCCAAATGGCCCGCGGGGGCGCGTACAGACTGACGCTGGAGGTGCGCGCTGACGACCCGAAGGCCCAGCGCTTCTACCTCCGTCACGGCTTTTCGCCGGACGGACTGCTGGAGCACCAATACAGCGACGGATGCGACGCGTTGCGCCTGGTCCGGCCATTGTAGGGCTCCAGCAGCCCGGAGTTCGGTTCGGAAGAAGGTCGAGGACCGCTTGTTCTAACTGGTGCCGAGGGCAGCCAGCGCGAACGGCGGCAGGTGATCCGTGCGCTGTTGAATGCGCGCGGGTTCCTGGGCCGTGGGCAGTTCCTTGCGCTGCGCGGCCAGTTTGCTGAAGCGATCGCGGAGTCGGTTACGGTGTTCCGGGTCGCCGGTGAGGACGAGGTCGGAGAATCCCTTCCCCAGCAGGAAGACGGCCCTCTTGTGGTCCGTCTTGCTCTTGTGGATGTGCTGGGGGGAAACGTCCAACTCGTCGTAATCACCGAAGGCTTCCTGGAGATCCATGCCGGCCTCCTCGAAGTATCGCTTCATCTGGCAGAGCAGGCTGTGCAACTGCAACAGCTCGTCCTTGTGCATCCCGTTTTCGTAGAATCAAATCGGACGTTATATATGTTGACCTTGTCGCAACAGGAAGGGCGACCCGGAAAAGCGTAGCTTCCCTCGGATGCGTTGCAGGGTGCCCGAACGCAAACCATGTTCCGACTCAAAAAGAAGCTCATTTGGGGCGGATGAGCGCCCCACGGCCCCGCGAAATGGCCTGATCCAACATCCAATTCTGGAAAAAAGAAAAGGGAGCGGGGGGTCAAAACAACCCCCCGCCCGCCTACATTGGGGAAACAACCCGGGCCGGCATCGCAGGCCCTGGGGTCGCTCCGCAGTCCGGCTCAGTTGAGGTCGTCCCGGGTAAGGATCTCAACCGTGTCGGGCACCTTGGTGACGTTACCCATCTTCACGCCAACGACCGTGGCGATCTTCTTGTCGGCCGCAATGTCCAGCAGGCGCTGCGTGATGACGCCGTCAAACACGACCGCGGCGACCTTGTCCTTGCCACTCTTGAGGGTGTCCGCCAGTTCGCGCACAGCGAGGTCTTTCTTCAGTGTGTCACCCTTGTCATCCAGCAGGAGCGCCTTCAAGCTGCCAGAGAGTTCGGTCAGGGCCTCTCGGAAACCGGCCCGTGGGTCGGCGATCTTCGCCTTGCGAGGCTTGGGCGTGTCCTCCTCTGCGGCTTCGGCTTCCACGGCCGGCGCTTCCTTGCGGGCGGGGCGGGCAGGTTGATCCTCGTCCCGGTCGCCGCCACGGCGTCCACGGCCACGGCGGCCGCGGGGCTTGCTCTCTGCTTCCTCCCTCGCCTCGCGGGTCTCGCGGACCTGGGGGGCCGGGGGCGCCTTGGCCGCATCGTCTTCACCGCGGCGGATGACGATGCCCATCTGGCTGACGAACTGCTCGGCCGTGAGCTTGTTCTTCAGACACTTCATGACCAGCTTGTGGGGGATTTCCTCCACTTCGCGCGTCGGCGGGGCGCGGGCAATGAAGTCCACATCGCAGGTTTCCAGCAACTCGCGGGCGATGAGCTCGCCGCCGCGGTCGCCGTCGACGAAGGCGATGGTGGTTTTCTCCCGGGAGAGGTCCTTGATGGCGTCCGGGATGTTGGTCCCCTCAACGCCAATGGCATTCTTGATGCCGTGCTTGAGGAGGTTCATCACATCGTTGCGGCCCTCAACCAAGATGATGGTCTCGCTGGAGGCGATGTTGGGGCCGCAGGGGAGCTTGGTGCCGGGGAAGTGCTGGATCTCGCTGACCTGAACGGCGGACCGGACCTCGTCACTGATCTTGGTCGAGTCCTGGGTCACGTCGGCGTTCATGGTGGCCAGGAGCGCCTTGGCCCGGTCGACCACCTGCTTGCGCTTGGCGATGCGGGTGTCCTCCACCTTCTCCACGCGGATCGTGGCCTTGCAGGGGCCAATGCGGTCGATGGACTCGATGCCCGCCGCCAGGATGGCGGACTCCACCTTGTCCATGGCCGACGGCAGCAGGATCTTGCCGTTCGTCTTGCCGCCCTTCTGGTCAATCTCCACCTCGATGCGCCCAATGCGCGCGGATTTCTGGAGATCACGCAGGTCCAACTCGTTGCCGAGCAGACCTTCCGTCTGACCGAAGATCGCCCCGATGATGTCGGGTTTTTCAATGACCCCGTCAGCCTTGATGGAGGCTCGGATCAGGTATTTGGTAGTGCTGGGGTCAACGACCATGTCGTGTCACATTCCCGGAACCGACCGCCCGGGCTCCCGATGCCGCTGCGCCGCTGTCGATCGCCGTGTTTTTCAGACGTCGTGGCGACACAAGGTCGCGCCAAACACTGGCGACGGAGGCAGGATGCCGTCTCATGGAGACGGGCTTGCGGATGGAGTGAGCGTGATATGGCACAGCGTCGGCGCGCAGAGCGCTGCCGGACGGCCAGTTCCGGTTTCGGACTGGAGCCTCCACTAGATAAGCGTTGCATGTGAGGCACAGGTTCCCGTGGACTGCCACGGGCGCAGGTCCGGCGCGCCGCGGGCCCATTGGGCCGATCAAGGGCGCCGCACCGCTGGCACAAGCCGGGCCCCGTGGGCAAGGCCTGCGTAGCAGGGGGCACACGCTCGGGCGTCCACGTCCAGGCTGCGTTGAGTAACGGAGGGCGTCCGCAGGCCGAAGGCCTGTGGTCGCGCCGTCACGCCGGAAAAATCGCGTGGGCTAGAAGCCCAAGCTGATCTGTCCGCCCTTCGTACTGGACCGCAGGCGGTCCAGCAGTCTCGGCGGAAGTTTTCGCTGGCCTCTTCGCTGCGCTCAGAAGCCCAGCGAAATCTTTCCGCCCCTCTTCA
This sequence comes from Thermoplasmatota archaeon, assembly GCA_041600695.1. GTDB lineage: Archaea > Thermoplasmatota > E2 > JACPAO01 > JAHFTW01 > JBFJVP01. The sequence continues at coordinate 8,390 of JBFIJP010000035.1, forward strand.
GGGCGTCCAGGGCCGACTCGTTGGCCTTCTCAAGGGCCTTCGGGTCGTTCAGGCGCTGGCTGACGCCCTGGTTGACGGAACGGATCTCCTGGCGGCGCTCGGCCATCTCGGCGCGGTGCTCGCCACGCACAGCCATGACCTTCTCACGGAGTTCCATGGCCTTGTTGTGGAAATCATCGGCCTTCGTCTTGAGAGCCACGAATTCCTTGTGCTTGCTATCCGCCTCCTCCGAGATGATGCGGACCTGCTTGACCGCATCGATGAACTTGGCGTGGGCCACGTTCGCCTCGTCGTGGTACTGCTTGACGAACTTGTGCTCGTCGTCCGCCTTGGCGAAGAGCTCGTCGATGGCCTTGTCGGTGTCCGACAGGTCGACCTCAAGGGCCTTCTGCTTGCTCATCTGGCCATCGAGTTCCTTGAGCTGGGCCTTCTTCTGCCGCACCGTGTCCAGCAGATCCCGCTCCTTGGCGGGTTCCATGACCGTGGTCTCCTGGCGCAGGAGGGCATCTTCGATCTCCTGCTTCAGCTTCCGGACTTGCAGGGGCAAGGATTTCTCCATGTCTCCCTTCTTGCCCTTCTTCTGGCCGATGAGGGCCTTGGCCTGATCCTGGTAAGAGTTGCGCAAATCCTTGTGCTCGCGCATCTTCAAGTTGGCGGCGTCTCGCACTTCCTTGAACTGGTTGATCTCCAGTGACTTCTCCCGTCGCTGGTCGTTGAGCAGGTTGCGCGCATCGCGGGCCCCGCGGGACAGGTCGTTGTAGTGGTTCCGCTGGTCCAGGTAGCCGTGGAATTTGTCCTGCAGGTTGCGGACATCCTCCTGGCCCGTGGGACTGTCAGATTTCTGGGCCTGGACGGCTTGCTCGGCATCGGTCATGGCACGCGCTTCCTTGGAGGCGCCGCGAGGAAAGGGCCTGTAAAAAGGCTTCGCGGGTCTCGCGGACCTGGGGGGCTACGGCCGACGGCCCCCGCGGCCAACACCACGCGTGCCCAACCACTTTTAATGGGGGGTGGCTTGGGCGCGGCCGTATGAGCCGATCGTTCGTTTTCTCCAGCGAATCGGTGACGGAAGGGCACCCCGACAAGGTGGCCGACAATGTCTCTGATGCCGTCTTGGATGCCCTGCTTGCGCAGGACCCCTTCAGCCGAGTCGCCTGCGAAACCTTTGTCGCGACGGACTTGGCGGTCATCGCCGGCGAAATCACGACGGCTGCGGACGTGGATTACGACCGGATTGTCCGTGACACGATCTGCGCCATCGGCTACGATGACCCGGAACGCGGCATGGATGGCGCCTCGTGCGAACTGAAGATGCGACTGGTCGAACAGTCCGCCGACATTGCCATGGGCACTGCGGCGCGCGAGGACCAGAAGATCGGCGCCGGTGACCAAGGCATGATGTTCGGCTATGCCGAGCGTGGCCGGGCCGCCGATGCGGCGATGCCGGTGCCCATCAGTCTAGCCCACGCCCTCACCCGCCGATTGACCAAGGTGCGCCGAGAGGGCACCCTGGGGTACCTGCGCCCGGACGGCAAGAGCCAGGTTTCGGTGCGTTTCGTGGACAACAAGCCTGTTGGCGTTGAGGCCGTGGTTTTGGCGGCCCAGCATGACCCCGGCGTGGATCAGGAAACGATCCAGGACGACCTGCGCGAGCACGTCATCAACCGGATCATTCCCGAGCAGTGGCTGAGCGACCGGACGAAGTACTTCATCAACCACACCGGGAAGTTCGTCAAGGGCGGTCCCGCCGCCGACACCGGTCTCACCGGCCGCAAGATCATCGTCGACACCTACGGTGGCTGGGTTCCCCACGGAGGCGGCGCCTTCAGTGGCAAGGACCCCACCAAGGTGGACCGCAGCGCTGCCTACTACTCCCGTTACGCGGCCAAGAACCTGGTTGCCGCAGGTGTTGCCGACAAGCTCCAGATTCAGGTGGCGTACGCCATTGGCAGCCTGGAGCCCGTGTCCATCAACGTGGACACGTTCGACACCGGCCGCATGCCGGAGGAGGCCATCGAGGACCTGCTGCGCAACGACTTCGATTTTGCCCCCGGGGCTATCATTGAGCAATTGGGGCTGCGGGAGCCGGTGTTCAAGCAGACCGCCGCGTATGGCCACTTTGGTCGCCGCGACCTCGATCTCTCCTGGGAGCGCACGGACCGCGTCGAACAGATCACCAGCAAGGTCGGAACCCTCGTCTAGGCTGGGCCGTTGTCAGCCGAGGATCGCTGACACCACCGCGTCCACGATGCGGCGTGCCGTGCGGCCGGGTGCAACGAGGGTCTTGGCAAGCAGGCCTGTCAACAGCAGGCCAACGTTGATCAGGGCCGCTGCCAGAGTAGCCGACACCGCCAGTGCGGCCAGCAGGAGGGGTGATGGAAGGCCCGCCAAGGGGCCATGCCCGGCTCCGCCTGCAAGGGCCATCAGGAGTCCCTGGAGGGACACGGTGCAGGCGGTCAGTAGGAGTGGCAGGTGCACGAAGGCGAGCCGGCGTGCCCGGCTGCGCCACGATGCCGCATGGTCGATGCGTCCGGCGCCCATTTGCAGGCCCGTCATTTGAATCGCGATGGCGGCGGCGAGGGCCAGGGCGGCCGGGATCGCCAAAGCGGCTGGAGCTCCCCTGGTCGGCAGAACTCCTCCAAGCGTGGCTGCTGTACCGGCGCCGAGAATCACGAGGAATGCGCAGGCAGCCGTGAGGGTGGCGCGGCGTGAAGCCGTTTGCAGGGCCATGACCGTGCGGGTGGGGCGCGGATCGCTTGGCGCCAGCATGGCGGGGGACCAGTCCCGTCGGGCGCGCACCAGTGCCGGGAGTTGTGCAGCGGTCACGGCGAGTGCTCCCAGGCCCAGCACGGCGGCGGCGGTTGCAACCATGCTGCCGGGGCCTCCTGCCTGCCCAGTCAGGAACCAGGCCAGGGGCGGAGCCAGCAGGAGCGCCGACAATGCGGCTGCGTGGCCCAGCCGTCGGCACTGCCGGGCGGCGCGCCGGGTGGCAGCGTTGACCACCAGCCGGGCCTCAAGGGCCCGGGCGTGCAGCGGAGCCGTCAGCCCGAGCAGTGGCAGGGCCAGGGCCAGGACCCAAAGGTATGCCCGAGGGTCTAGCGGGCCGACCAGCCACCCCACGCTTGCCACGGCCACCAGTACCAAGCTGCCCAGGCTGGCCACCAGGGTTGCCAACTCGACGCGCCGCACGGCACCCGCCAAGGCGTGGATCGTGCTCGGGGGTGTTGGGTCGGCGCTCACTGCCAGAGCCTCACCTGAAATCATGCGTCAGTCAGGTCAAAAGGGATGCCGGATGGTGCCGCCGCTAGCCAAAAAGCATCGATGTGAGCGCGCCAAAAGCTAACCCTGTCCCCGGCCCGTGGGCTTGTATGCACGCCCCGAAATGGACGTTGGCAGGCCTGCTTGTGATTACCTTGTTGTCGGGCTGCGCGGATGATGCGGAGTTGGAGGAGGAGGAGCCGGCCGTTCCCCTGGAGCGCGAGGTTCGGCTCGAACCCCAGGTGAAGGAGGAGAACTTTGGCTGGATGGCCGCAGTGGGCGCTCCCACGGGGCAGGATGTGCAGATGATGGCGAGCAATGCCATGAGCATCCATGTTCCCGAGGGCGCCGGCTCGCTTGGCGCTGGGGCCACCTGGACGTGTTCCAGTCCCACCTGTGAATTGCACTTCTTCCTGTACCCGCCAGGCGCCGGGCCGGGCGATGCTGCGGCCGCCCATGAGACGGGAACCGGATCGGTCAACCTGACCGTGGATGCGCCGGAGCCCGGGGAGTGGCTGTTGGCGGCGCACAGCAACGCTGCCACCATGGATGTGGCAGGTACAATGCGCATGGTGGCTGGTTAGGACCTGAGTTCTACGGGCGTTTCGGGCCGCTGGCGGCGCCACAGCGCGATGCCCAGGGCTGTGAGCACCAGTGCCGGCGGCAGCGGCGTGTCCTTCTGCGCGTCGGTTTGGCTGAGGGGATGCGGCTCGGGCGGCCCGGCTGCAACGGTGTAGGAGCACGAGCAAACGTCCCGGTCGGGGGCCCAGTCGGTGGTCGACAACGGGTAGGCCAACTGCGTGGCGGCAAACACGCTGATGCCATCGATGACCGAACCTGGGGCCGCGCCGATCAGGGAAAGGGGAACGTTCACGGTGATCGTGCTGGCTGTCTCGTCGGCGATCCCGGTCAACTCCTCGTCCACCGTATAATCCTCGTTGTACAGCCAGAAGCGCCAGCCGCTCTGCCAGACAATCTGGGGGTCGGCAACGTAGTCGACATAGACATCGTAGGACGCGGCGGTCAGATCTTCGGCGCTGTCACGAACAGCTAAATCGGTCCAACTCCAGAACGCCTGATTGTACAGGAGATCCGGCGGCGCATCCTGTAGGCTGGCGAGGTCGGACACGTGGATCGTGAGGAACAGGTTCGTGCCGTCGTCGCTCATGGAAACGCCGATGATGTCGGCTGCGGGCGCCGTCGGGGCGAACGCGGCAATACCCGGATAGGTCCTGCCGTCGCCGGCGGGGTCCTCGAAAAGCAGTGCCGGACTGGCGGCAGCGGCGGGGGCAAGCAGCACAAGGGCAACCAGGGTGATGGGTCGCATGGGCCCCAAGAAATCACTTGGCAAATAGATTCTTCGCTACCGAAGGTAGGATTGGGTGCTCAGTTGCCAGGTGTGCTCGCCTCTGGGCGGCCGCAACCCTCAAGTCGCGGCGCGGGTCGAAGCGGTCCATGGTCCGCATCGGACTCGTCCAGACCCACGCCGACGACACCAGGGAGGCGAACCTGGAGCGGACGCTCGGGCTCATCGACCAGGCGGCGGCGGCAGGCGCGCAGATCGTCTGCTTGCAAGAGTTGTTCCTGGGCCCCTACTTCTGTCAGGAAGAGGACCACTCCGAGTTCGACCGGGCCGAGGCCATCCCGGGGCCGACCACGGACGTGCTGGGACGCAAGGCAGCCGAACACGGCATCGTCATCCTGGCCAGCCTGTTCGAGAAGCGCGCCCGGGGGCTCTACCACAACACGCTGGCCGTCATCGACGCCGACGGCGCGTACCTGGGCAAGTACCGCAAGATGCACATCCCGGACGACCCCCGCTTCTACGAGAAGTTCTATTTCGCCCCCGGCGACGCGGCACCGATCGGGGGGGCCGCCGCCACGGACAACGGCTTCGCCGCCTGGGACACGAAATTTGGTCGCATCGGCGCCCTGGTGTGCTGGGACCAGTGGTACCCCGAGGCCGCCCGCGCCACGGCACTTCTGGGAGCAGACATCCTGTTCTACCCAACGGCCATTGGCACCTGGCACGGCGAGATGGAGGTCAAGGGGGAGCAACTGCGCGCCTGGCAGGCAGTGCAGCGCGGCCACGCGGTCGCCAACAACGTCTACACCGTCGCCGTCAACCGGGTCGGCACCGAAGGGGATCTCGACTTCTGGGGTCACTCCTTCGTTTTCGGCCCCGCTGGCGAGACCATTGCGGAACTGGGGGAAGGCGAGGAGGTACGGGTCGTTGACGTGGACTTGGATCGCATCGAGACCCAGCGCCGCGGCTGGCCGTTCTTCCGCGACCGGCGCATTGACGCCTACGGTGGCCTCACACGCCGGTTCATGGCCTAGGCCATCGGCGTCGCGGCGTGGCTCAGCTCGCCGCGTGAATTCGCCAGGTTGGCAAACACGATGATCAGGATTGACAGCACCAGCGTCAGCATGTTCGTCCCGATGCCAAACGAGGTGGACGTGCCTTCGCCCGACGATGAATAGCGCCACCACATGGGCATGCCGCCGGGCGCAACCACAAGCAGCAGGCTGACCACGGCGAAGACGTTGGCCCAAACCAGCGCCCCCTCGTCCCGGTTGACCCAGTGGAGGTATGTCTGGTTGTTCCACCACAGGTAAAGCATGGCCAACCCGACAGCGATCACCGTCATGGACAGGATGATGGCGAAACCAATCATGCCGGCCACCAGTCCGCTGCCCCAGGGCACACCCCCGAAAGGCTCCCATGCTGCGTGCCAGAATGCCCCACCGAACAACGCCGCGAGACCTATGGCGACTCCAAGGAGTGCTACAAGGCAAGATAGCACCAGCGTCACCCAGCAGGAGATGCGCAGGCACAGGCCCGCCGCGTGGTGGTTGGGCCCACTGGCCAGCGGCGCAGTGCTCGTGAAGCCGAACAATGCATTTCTTAGGGACATGCCGAGCGATTGAGCGGCCAAGCTAAAAAGGCAGTGCCGGGTGATGCCATGGCAGTGGACATCGGTTCGGCGAGGCGGGCCCATCCTTCGCCGACCTCGGTGCCGCACCTGGCCGCTGGGTGTCCATCGTCCGAGGACCCTCGTGCCGCCGGCCCCCGCGTCCGCTGGAACCGCAGCGCAGCAGGGGCCGCCGGGGCCTTGCCGCACAGCGGGCCTGCTGCCTTCTCCGGTGAGACCCGTTTCGCCTTTTTGCCCGCCAGCCAAAGTGGAAAGCGACACGTCCTGTAGGGTACACCCAGCAAAGGTGCCCGCGCGCACACGGGCGCCCGTTGCAAGGCGCGACTACGATCCGGCGGTGATCCAGGCCGCCACATGGGCCGTAGGAGGGCTAGCCGCTCTCGCTCTCTTCATCTTCATCGTGCGCGACGGATTGGCAGCCTTTGGCCAAGTAGCGGCCCAAAGCACGGTCGTCATGGCCCTTGTGGCGATTTTCGCGGCCTTCGTGTGCCGCGCCGGACGGCCCGTTCTGGCGGCGCATCTTCTCTTGACGGCGCTCTTCCTGATGGCATGGCGAACCGCCCGCCTGGGCTGGCTTGCCTTTGGCACGCACGATCATTTCTTTGCGCTCGTGTATGCTCCCCTGGTCGCCAGCAGCCTGCTGCGCCCCCGGGGCGTAGCACTTCATGCATCCGCCAACCTGGTGGGTTTTGTCTTTCTGTGGCTCTCGCCAGCCACGCGGGGAGCCGTCACGATCAACGTCGCCCTGTTTGGCGTGGCCTTTGGCGTGCTCACAACGTACGGATCCCATTTGCGAACGCGGTCTCTGACGAACGCATACGATCAGCGGGACGCAGCCTCACGACGAAAGCGCGAACTGGACGCCATGTTCGAAAGCAGCCAAGATGCCCAGGTCTTCATGGACGGCGACGGGAACATCGTCCAGTTGAACGCCCGCTTTGCGAGCCTTTTTAGCCTCCCGGCCACCCACGGTGATGGTCCGATTGCCGATGTCTTGCCCGATCACCTGCGGGCGTCGTTCCACGAGCAGGTCGAGGCGTGCCGGGCCCGGCCGGTGGTTTGGGAATTCGACCTTGAGCCTCCAGGGCGGAGCGACAAGCTGGCTATCGAAGCCACGCTGGTGTCCGTGGATCATGGCGGAGGCGCCCCGCATGTGCTGATGAGTTGCCGGGACATCACGGCCCGCAAACGCGCCATCCAGCAACGGGAGCGCGCCGTCCACGAGGCGCGCACGGGACTCCTGAACCTCATTTCTCACCACCTGAGGACGCCTTTGACACCCATGCGCATGGACCTGTTCACCCTTCGGCATGGACACCAGCAGAACCTGAGCGAGAAGCAGGCCGCCGCGCTGGAGCGCCTTGACAGGGAGTTCAAGCGACTGACCGCCGCTCTCGACTTGCTCGCCGACGCCAGTCAGTTGCAGGGCGCCTTGAATGCGCGCGAGGCGTGCGATCTGCGCCAGGCGTGGGCTGAGGCGGTGCCGGCTGCCAACGCGGATCATCCCGCGCCAGCCCATCTCGCCGGCGTACATCCCGTCCTGGCCGACCCCCGGGTCCTGCGCGTGGTCCTGCGCCTGCTGATCGCCTGGATGGGCCGGGACCTCCCGCTGCGCGTCTCGGCTGAGACCTCAGAAGCCATGGTGCACCTGGACTTGAAGGCGGGGGAAACCAGCGATGAAGACCAGGCTGTCATGATGGAGGAAGCCTTTGCTGCGGATGTGGACGACGAGCTTTTTGCAGACCGAATCCCCCTCTTCGTGGTCGCCAACGCAGTGGAGGCGAGCGGCGGCCGTCTGGAGGCCAGCACCGGTCCCCTTGGCCACTGCGTGCGCCTCAGCCTGCCCCGCGCCTGACACCCTGGAGACCGGCGGCCCGGCGGCCCGGCGGCCGGTTGCCCCCCCAGTTCGGCGGAGCCCGAGTACACACCGCGTCGTCTCAGCCAAGGGGCAGCGACGGCTTTCACCTCATCGGCGACCTCGTCCCAAGGCCCGATTGGCAAGTGCCAAACAGTGACCCCGCCGACAAACACCCGTGAAACGGCAGGCGTCCGAACTGCCATCCTATGTACCGGGAGATTTCGCCGTCGTCATCCGACGTCTGGCGCTGGGAATCCTGGTGACGGACGTTCTCATGCTGGTCATCAGCCCGGCCTGGCTGGGCGCCGCCGCCGTCGAGGCAGCTCTCTTTCGAGGGGCGGTCGCCTTCCTGCCGTTTGCCGTGGCCGCCGTGGTCCTCGCCTACCGTGGCCGGACCGACCTTGCCGCACACCTGATCGTGGGCGGCGTGTTTGTGGGCGCCTGGCTCTTCATGCCGCTGCACTTGGGCAGGCCCACCGACCCCTACGTCCTGATGGGAATCGCTTACACCCCTTTTCTGGCTGGTTTTCTCCTGTCGCCCGCGGCGACCGGGGTTTACAGCATTGCAACCCTGGCCGGTGTCAGTTCCCTGCGCGTCTTCAGCCCGGCCGGCGCCTCGGTGACCCCCAACGTGTTCCTGTTTGCAACGGTGTTCGGCGGCCTAAGCGTCTGGGCGGCCTTTGTCCGCACCCAATGGGCCGCGCATGTGATTGCCGCACAGGAATACGTCAACCAGAGCCAGCGCGAATTGGACGCCCTCTTCCACGGTAGCCACGAGGGACAGGCCTTCATGGACCAGGCCGGCCGCATCCTGCAAGCCAACGATCGGCTAGCCGAAATGTTTGGCGTGCGGGGAATCGGCCGCATGACCCCCATCCAGGACGTCCTGCCCCAGCGGCTGCACGCCCCGTACATGCGTCACGTCGCCGACTGCCTGGAATCGGGCGTGACGCGCTGGGCATTCCGGCTGGCCGACGCCAAATCCGACAACGCGGCACGGGAAATCCAGGCCACATTGGTCCCGGTTGGATCGGCCGACGAGGGGCCCATGGTGCTGATGACGTGCCACGACATCACGGATCTTGTGCAGGCCCACGCCGAGAAGGACGCCGCCGTCCAGGAGGCTCGCACCCGGGCCCTGAACCTTATCTC
>JBFIJP010000036.1:0-17547 GCA_041600695.1 Thermoplasmatota archaeon
AGGCCCTCCACGAATTGGTAGTCGGCGATGCCGTTGTACCCCGTGGCGCCTGCCTTCAGGCGGTAGCTGCTGAGCAATTCAACGACCTCGCCCTCAACGCTGGCATAGGGGCCGTAGATGGGGTAGCCGTCGAAGGCAAAGCCCAGCAGCCGGGATGGCTGGGAGGAGTCCTGGCGGCTCCATGCGTAGTCCTCCCAGGTCTGGCTGGGGCCAGGCGTCCAGTACATGCAGCCGCCGTCGGCGTGGTAGTGGAACTGGGTGCCGGCGCTGTGGCCGTGGCAGATGCCAAGCCAGATCGCCTGCCGGTCATCCTGGTAGGCGCCGTGGTGGTTGGCCACGGCGTCGCCGCCGGGTCCGTCCTCGGGTCCGTAGATGGGAACGCCGTTGAGGGCCACGGCGATGGGGCCACGCGTGGGGGGGCTTTCCAGGTCGCCGTCCGCATCGGGGGTTGGCTGGAGGGGGATGCGCCACGTGTAGGCGCGTTCGCCGGCGCAGCACCCTGGCCCGGATTGGAAGTCGTGGTTGGGGATGCCGGTGGAGTAGACGACGACATGGTTGCCCCTCACCTCGGCGGTGACACGGCACTCCAGCCCGCCGACGGCCGTGGTGTTCAAGTCGTCCACGGCTACGGGTGTCCGGCACAGCCAGGCGTCCTGGAGAACTGCCAGACGGACGGCGAGGGATGGCGCGGCCTCTTCGGGCGTTTCGTCGCCTGCGGGGGGCGAACTGCATCCGGCCAGGAGGATGATGGTGGTCGCCAGGAGGGGACGGGCCCAGGGGTGGAGCATCGGGTGGGGGAGCGGGCCGGCGCGTCTTGTGGGTGTCGGTGTCGCGCCGGCCCGGGGCATGGGCGGGTTTACTGCCGGGCGCCGTGGCGGGGTGGGTCGCGCGGGCGTTCTCCTCCCGCGTCGTGTGGGCCGCTCCTGTCGTGGCGTTCGGGGCGATCGTCGCGTTGGTCTGGGCGTGGTTGGCTGGCCTCGCCGTCGGGGCCGGGCGGCGTGGGCGGGCCTCCGTCCTGTTCCTCGCTGGCGGCGGTGGAGGATTGGAAGCCAATCAGATCGTCCAGGCCGCTGGGCAGGCTGGGTCCGCCCGGTCCACCAGGACCGGGACCGCCAGGCCCCGGTCCTCCTGGGCCGCCAGCGTCAAAGTTGGTTTCGTCCGCGATGCCATGGTAGCACAGCAGGAAGTACGGGAAACCCATCTCGCCAGCGCCGTTGGTGCGCGTCGAGTAATACGCGTAGGTTCCGTCCGGGTAGTCCGGCGTCACGGCCTCGCGGCCGTTGCATTCGTCCAGGTCGCCAAGGCCCTCGACGAACTCGTAGTCGTCGATGCCGTTGTACCCGGTGGCACCATCCTTGAGGCGGTAGCTGCTGGTCATGGCGACCACGTCGCCCGCCTCGTTCCAGGCGTAGGTGCCGTAGATCGGGTAGCCGTCGAAGGGGAAGCCGATGAGGGGCGAGTGCTCCGTCGCGTCGATCTGGTCGAACGAATAGTCGGCCCACGTTTCGCCAGCGGCCGCGTCGGGGTGCCAGTGCTGGCAGTTACCGTCGGCGTGGTAGTGGTATTCGCCGCCTGGGCCGGCGTGGGCGTCGCACAATCCGAGCCAAATCTCCTGCCGGTCCTCCTCGTAGACGCCGTAGTGGCTGGCCACCGCGTCACCGCCGGGGCCATCTTCAGGTCCATAGATGGCGACGCCGTTGAGAGCCACCGCGATGGGGCCGCGCTCGGGTGCCATGGTCCATTCCCCGTCCGTGTCGGGGGTGGGCTCGACGGGGATGCGCCAGGTGTGATCCTGGGCCGAGGCGCAGCAACCGGGGCCTGACTCGAGGTCGTGGTTGGGGATGCCACTGGCGCTGACGACAACGGTGTCACCATCAAGCTCCGCGGAAACCGAGCAGGTGAGGCCGCCCGCCTGGGATGTGTTGTAGTCGTCCACTTCAACGGGGTCCTGGCAGAGCCATGCGGATAACAAGAAGTCGGCCGCGTTGGCCGCGTCGGCGGGTTCGGTGGCGGGCGTGTCGGCAGCCCCCGGCATGGTGCACCCGGTCACAAGGACCAGGGCAAACAGCAGGGGCAGGGTTTTGGAGCCCATGAAGGCAGCATGGCCTCCCGCTGCATTTGTCGAGTGTGAACCCACCGTTCACAAACCGATCACACCGATCACAAGCCCATGCCGAAGTCGCCGAGGGAGCGCTCGATTCGCTCCAGGTGAAGAACGGCTGCCCGGCCGTCGGGCGTCAACAACCACTGGCCCGCGTCCTCGGAGACCCACGCCCGGCCGGACAGTTCTTCCAGGTAGGGCTTGAGCCGTACGTGGTTCATGTTGGACTTGGCCAGCAGGCGCGTGACGTGGATCGGGCCATCGTCCCGAAGCACGCGCAGGATGTCCAGCGTGACGCGGGCAGCGCTGCGCTGCTTCGAGTGGAGCAAGCTACCTCCGCGGCGCCGGGCGGGCGCGGGGCAGGGCAGTCACCAGCACGATCGTGCCGGCCAGGGCGAGGAATTCCCCAAGCAGCGGCCGGGGCCCCGCCGGGTCGCGCAGCAGGTAGAAGGCGAGATGGCCCAGGAAGAAGAGCAGGAAGCCCAGGGACACCCGGAGGGCGCTGCGGCGGCGCAGGCGGGCGTAGTTGACGCCGCTGCGCAGGGCGATGGCGAAGGTAAGCGCTGCTTCGACCAGTGTTGCGCCGGGTATCATGAAGGCGGGCAGCAGGAGCGCCGCTGCCGGGCTGTCGCGGCGCCGGCCCACCACACCGAAGGCCACCAGGGCCACCAGGAGGGCCCCCAGCAGAAGGACATGGTGCCCGACGACGTGCCACGAGAGGGGATCTGCGAGATCCAGCAGACCCGGGGGTCGGGCCCCAGGCCCCGGCTGGCCCGCCCCTGGCGGCATGGGGTTCGCGGCGGGAGTCAGCCACCGCTGCACGCCCCCGATGGCGTGCACGCCGACGGCCCCCGCATAGAGCAGGAAGAACCACTGCAACCGCGCCAGGCGGGGGTCGGGGTAGTCCCGTCGAAGCCCCCGGGCCCGCCACGCTCCACCCGCCGCAACGGCTGCCGCGGCCAGTTGGATGCCAATGATCAGGGGCCAGTTCACCATGGGGTGCCCCGGCGCTTATGCAGCTTCGGCGGCAGCGGGGCGAAGGACCGCTGTGGGCGTCACCACGCAGCGGATTTCTTCGCCCTCAAGCTCCCACAGGCGGGCTTCGCCCTGGGTTGCGTCCACGAAGGCGACGTTGCGGGCGCGGACATCCGACCTGAGAACGTGCAGATGTGCTTCCAGCTTGGCCTGCGCATCGGGGCCCACGGCCAGTTGGAGGTCGATGGTTTGCTCCAGATGAAGATCCAGTTCCTTGCGGACATCCTGGATGCGGCGGATCACTTCCCGCGTCAGCGCCTCGGCCAGAAGCTCCTCGTTGCGATGGATGTGCAGGGCCAACACCCGGCCGGCAGCCTCTGTGGTGGCCCAGCCCTCGCGGTCCTGCTCCTCAAAGAGGACGTGTTCAGCCGACAGGTCGTGGTCGTGCCCCTCAATGCTGACGCCAACCGTGTCGCCAGCGGCGAAGGCCGCGTGGGCAGCGTCACCGTCCAGGGCCTCGATCGCATCCGCCACCAGTGGCGCCAATTGCTTGAACGCCGGGCCCAGCTTGGCGCGGTTCGGCTTGGGGACGTAGCTCTTCACGCTACTGGTATCCGCCGCCACATCGAGCTTCTTGACGTTGATTTCCTCTTGCAGCGTGTCGGCCAGGGCCCCGAGTCCTTCACCCACGATGAGGGCCCGGCCCAGCGGGTGGCGCGTCGGAATTCCCATCTTGGAGCGCAGCGCCCGGCCTGCCTCGGCAAGGTCGCGCACGGCGGCCATGCGCGTCTCCAGCGCCTCGTCACGGGCGCCCGGCTCCGGGTAGCGCGCCAGGTGGACGCTTTCCGGGTCCTCCGGCAGTCGCACGGCATCCCAGATGTGCTCCACCATGAACGGCGCAAAGGGCGCCACCAGGCGAGCCACCGAGTGGAGGCTCCACCATAGCGTGGCGTGGGCCGCCTGCTTGTCGGGGCTGTCTGTCTCTGCCCAGAAGCGGTCACGGCTGCGGCGCACCCACCAGTTGGACAGGTCGTTGATGACGAAGTCCTCGATGGCGCGGGTGGCCTTGTGCAGGTAGAACCGGTTGCCCTGCTCGCGGGCCTCGGCGACGGTGGCTTCCAGGCGGCTCAGCAGCCAGCGGTCCAACTCGTTTCCGGCAACCAGATCCTGCAGGGAGTCCAGGACGGCCACGCTGGGCTTCCAGGCGTCCAGTTCGGCGTACTGGTGGTGGAACAGGAACGTGTTCCAAAGGGTGGAGAAGAATTTCCCGAACGTCTCGCGAACGGCGTCCTCGAAGAAACGCTTGTCCTGCCACGGCGCCGTCGCCGACAACAGGTACCAACGCACGGCGTCGGCGCCCTGGTGCGCAAAGACCTCGTCCGGGCTCACGTAGTTCTTCTTGCTCTTGGACATCTTCTGCCCGTCTTCCGCTAGAATCAGGCCGTTGACGACGCAGTTCTTGTAGGGCGGTCCCTGGAACAGGGGCGCCGTGGTGCCATCGGAGCCCAGGGCTGTGCTGATGGCCAGAAGGCTGTAGAACCAGCCGCGGGTCTGGTCGAGTCCCTCGGCGATGAAATCGATGGGCCACTGCTCGGCCAAGGCGATGGTGTCCTCCGGGCGGCTGTGCCATTGGGCAAACTGGGCCGCGCCGGAATCGTACCAGACATCAATGACGTACGGCTCGCGCACCGACGTGCCGCCGCACTTGGGGCACGAAATGGGCGCGTCCACATGGGGCCGATGGAGTTCGGACACCTCCAAGCCGTGTTGTGCCAGTTCCGCCTTGCCACCCATGCACACCTGGTGCCCGCAGGCCTCGTTCTGGCAGATCCACACCGGCAGGGGGGTGCCCCAGTAGCGGCTGCGGCTGAACGCCCAGTCCTTAACGTTGCGCAGCCAGTCGCCCATGCGGCCCTCTCTGATGGTTTCCGGCACCCAGTTGATGGCGTCGTTGCTGGCCAGCAGCTTGTCGCGCAGGGTGCTCATGCGGATGTACCACGAGTCCATCGCATAGTACAGGAGGGGCGTGCTGGTGCGCCAGCAGTGGGGGTAACTGTGTTCGTACTGCTCGGTACGGTACAGCATGTCCCGGCCGGTCAGATAGTCGAGGATGGCCGCCTCGGTGGCATCATCCTTGACGTACTTGCCGGCCACTCCAGGAACAGCATCAATGAATTTGCCATCGAGGCCAACGGTATGCTGGGCGGGCAATCCGATGGCCATACCCAACTGGTAGTCGTCCTCACCGTACATCACGGCCGTGTGGACGACGCCAGTTCCATCCTCCGTCGTCACGAAATCAGCGGCCACCACTTCCCAGGCGACCCGGCTCGGTTCCCCGTGGGCCCCGTTGGCAGGGTCAACGGCGCCGGGGAAGAGCGGCTCGTACGCCTTGCCAACCAGGTCCCGGCCCTTGATCTTCTCGACCACCTCCGCGTGGTTGCGCATCGTGTTCTTGAACAACGCCTCGGCCAGGATCAGGATCTCTCCCACCTTGGCTTGGGCATTGGGGCTCTCCTGGGTGACCTTCACCTTGACGTAGTCGATGTCCTCGCCCACGGCCAGCGCAACGTTGCCTGGAAGCGTCCACGGCGTCGTCGTCCATGAGACCACCCGCGCACCGTCCGGGTCGTCCTTGAGGTGGAACTTGACGAAGGCCGACGTGTCCACCACATCCTTGTAGCCCTGCGCCACCTCGTGGCTGCTGTACGTCGTCCCCGTGACCGGGCTGTACGGAACCACCTTGTGGGCCTTCACCAGCAGACCCTCGTCGAAGAGGCGCTTCAGGCTCCACCAGACGCCATCGATGTAGCCGTCGTCCATGGTGACGTACGGCTCGTCGAAGTCCACCCAGAAGCCGACGCGCTCCGACATCTCCTCCCACTTGCCCTTGTAACGGAAAACCGACTCCTTGCACTTGGCCAGGAAGGGCTCAACGCCGTACTCTTCGATCTGGTCCACGTGCTCGATGCCGAGCTCCTTCTGCACCTCAATCTCGACGGGCAGGCCGTGGCAGTCCCAGCCAGCCTTGCGGGGAACCCATTTGCCCTGCATGGCGTGGAACCGGTTGACCGAATCCTTCAGCGTACGAGTGAGCACGTGGCCCGGGTGGGGAAGCCCGTTGGCCGTCGGCGGTCCCTCCAGGAAGATGAACCGGTGGGCGGGATCACGGCCCGACTCCTCGAACACGCGGCGGCCGGCAGCGACCTGGGCCTCGAAGGTGCCCTGCTGGCGCCAGCGGTCAAGAACGGCGCGCTCCATCTCGTCTGGCGCGTAACGCTTGGGAACGGTCTTCGACATCGGGGCCGCCGAGGCCGCCAGCGTCTAAAAAGGGGTGGCCGCCGGCTGCCGCGCCGGCTGCCGCGCCGGGCGTCGGGGCGGACGCGTTCCACGGGAGCACGGGTCCGCGGCGGCGTGCGCGGCGCTGCGCGCCAATATTATCACATCGCCTTCTCATGCAGGCTCATGGCCAGTCGATTCGTCGCCGCCTGCTCGCTTGCTTTCCTCCTGCTCGCGGCAGCGCCGGCCGCGCACGCCGCCACCGAGACGGTGGCCACGCCCGCCGGTACGTTCCACCTGGTCTACGACGCCGACCCCGGCCTGCGCGACCGGGTGGTTTGCGCCCGGGTGTGCGTGACGATTCCGTTGCCGGAGGGCCCGGCCGTTCCGCAGGTGTGGCAGGAGAGCAACGACTGCCCCGGACTGCAGCGAACCCCCACCACGTGCCAGTCGACCGGACTCCCGGCCGCCGCTGACACCCGGGTCCTGCCCCCGTAGGGGTCGGCGCACGCGGGCGCCCCGGTGTGGCGCCGCATTTTCTCGCGCAGAAGTTATAGCACGCACCAAGGTTCTGCGGGCATGGCTCATCTGCCTTCGCTGACGTTGCTGCTTGCCGTGCTCATGGTTGCCCCGGGTATGGCGGCCACTACCTACACCGCGGACACTCCCGCGGGCACCATGTACGTGTCCGACGGCGTCGACTGGCACATTGGTCGGTTCTGATCTCGGGCGACCCGATGATCTGCGTGTTTGGCCCCGGCATCCCCCAAGTCGACCGCGTGGCGCTGGGCGAAGCTGGCGTCTGGCAGGAGTCCAACGGATGCCCCGGTCTACAGAGGTCCGCCGGCTACTGCCACGCGACCGGCGAGGATGTCGAGCCCGACATGGAAATGTCGTAGGACACCATCGGTCGTCGCGCTGCCCATGATCCGCCGGACACCAGCGACACGCTGAAGACGATGCGCGGGTAGCCGCCGCGCATGTCCGGCCACGCCCCCAGCCCTGAGACGCTCAAGCGCGAAGTCCGCATCCTTGATCCCGCCTATCGGGACCAGGATCAGGTGCCGTGGCGGGGGGGTCGCTTCGCAGAGCGCGTGCGCCGTGAATGGAACCAGATTCGCTCGCCCGACATCGACGCGGCCGACGGCGACCTGGACGAGCTCGCGGCCACGATCCATGCCAAGGTGGGCGGCAAGCTCGAGCACATCCGTGGACGCTTGCAGGTCTTCCTGCAGATGGAAGGTGGCTCCGGCGTGCGCGACTCGCTGATCCAGCCGGGCGCGCCCTTCTAGGAAAGTCGGCTACGCGTCCGCCCTGCGTCCGAGGCGCCAGCGACGGCGCTTGGATTCCGGTGTGGCAGGCGGTGGAGGAATCTCCTCGCCACTGAGGAACGCGTCAAGCTTCCCCTCCCGGGCGGCCCGGGACAGGTCGTCCCACCCGCCAACGAAATTCTGGTCGAGGAAGATCTGTGGGACCGTCGTGCGGCCCGTTTGCTGGACGACGCGCCTGAAGAGGTCCTGGCTTTCCGTGGCATCGATGGCGGCCAGCTTGAAGCCGCCGCGCTGTTCGCCGAGAGCCTCCAGGAATTGCATGGTGCGGTGGCACCAGGTGCACGACTGTGTGACGAACACGGTGAACGTGGGGACCCCCTTCGGGCCGATGGGCGCGTCGGGGATCAGCGGTTCGGACGAGGCGGACGAGGCGGACGAGCCGGACGAATCGGACGAGTCGGACGGTTTGGGCATGCTTGGGCATGGGCCGTCGAAGGTCTTGGCTGCTGCGGTGGATGAACGAGCCCGTCTGGGTCCCCGCGCTTGACGCCTTGGCACGGGATACGGCGTCCTGCGGCGATCGCTCCCGGCGCGGCGCCCCGCCGGTTTCAGGCCGCGCAGAGTATCTTAAGGGGCCGCGGCCCTCCCCGGTTATGGTTCGGTTGCTAGCCTGTGCCCTCCCGGTGCTCCTGCTTGTTCCCATGATGACGGTCGCCCAGAGCGATCCGCCCACCCTGGTCCCCAATCAGGGCCCTGACGTCCCGGGCGCCGGCTTCCCGGTAGCCACCATCGAGGCCATCAACCACCACTTTGCCTGGGGCAGCTACACCCACCGCGTGACGGTTGACGCACCCGATGTTACGTGGACTCGCGCCATCCTGGAGTTCCACTCCTACCCCCACAACCCCGGCGGCGACCCGTGGGACCGCACCTTCATCGTCGGCGTCCAGAACACCGAAGTTCTGCATGGCACCACCACTCGGGGCGACTTCACGCTCACCGAGGACATTACCAACTATGCCAGTCTGATGCGTGGCGACACCTTTGATGTCTGGGTCCAGTCGGATTCGTGGGTCCCGGCCGGCCACGTCGCCGAGATCACCCTGGCGTTCTTCGACGAACCGGTGCCGTCCGTCGTGCGCCCCGAATACGACCGCGTGGTCAGTCCGATCACCAAGCGCGGCCTCGGCGGCCCAGGCAGTCAGGCTGTAGCCACGGTCGACTTCGGCACCGCACCCGCCAGCGCCACCATTGAGTTCTTCACCAGCGGCCACGGGCAGCAGGGTGAGTTCTGGTACCAGTACGGACTGACGCCGCCGCAGTTCACGATCTACGTTGATGAGGTTCCCGTCGGCAAGGTCGTCGCCCTGCCCTACGTCTATGCGTTGCTCGGCTTCTGCTGTGGAGCCCAGTCTGAGGCGATCAACCAATACGCCTGGTGGAGTGGTCACCAAGTCCTTGACGCCGCGGGCGTTCACCATGGCGTTGGCGAGATTCCCTCCTACCGTGCGGAACTGCCGGCGGATCTGGCCGCGATGCTCTCCGGCGAGCGGGAAGTCAAGGTTGTCAAGCACAACCATGGCGGCTCCTGGCCCACCAGCGTCAATTTCCTCATGAACGACTGATCCCCCAGCCGGCCGCACGGCACTCCCGCTGGCGCCCGTCGTCGTGAGAACCCGGCGCCGCCGGGCCGGAAGCAGCCGGCCCGGTGCGCGACCTCTCCGTCCCGTTTTTCAGCGGTCCGGGCCTCGGCGGCCTGTGCCTTCCTTCGCACCACGCATGGACCGGATCGTCGGCTCCGCCACCGTCGCCATCAGCAACCTGGTCGCCGAGAAGCGGCGGGCCGGACTGGATGTCATCAGCTTCAGCGTGGGCGAACCCGATTTCGACACGCCCCAGCACGTCAAGGACGCGGCCAAAGCCGCCCTGGATGCCGGCAAGACGAAGTACACGCCGGGCCCCGGAATTCCGGAGTTGCGAGAGGCCATTGCCGAGGCGCACCGGCGGGACAACCAGATTCCGTGCGAAGCGAAACACGTGCTGGCCACGCCCACCAAGCAGGCGGTCATGATGGCCATCCTGGCGGTGGCCGACCAGGGCGATGAGGTGCTGCTGCCAGATCCGGCCTGGGTGAGCTACGAACCCCTGGTTCAGTGGGCGCACGCGAAGCCTGTCGGTGTCCACCTGGGCGCCGACGAGAGCTTCCGGATGACGCCTGAGCGGGTGGCGGAGACGATCACGCCCAAGACCCGGGCCATTGTCCTCAACAGCCCCAGCAACCCCACCGGCGGTGTCAACACGCCGGAGGATGTACGCGGCATCACCGAACTCGCCATCGACCACGACCTGTGGATCATCAGCGACGAGATCTACCAGAAGTTGACCTATGGCGGAGCCGAACACCTGAGCCCGGCAAGCCTGGACGGTGGCTTCGAACGCACCATCACCATCGACGGGTTGAGCAAGAGCTTCGCGATGACGGGCTGGCGCACCGGCTGGCTCGTAGCCCCGGAGCCGGCGTTTAAACAAATCAACAAATTGCAGAGCCACAGCGTCACCCACGTGACCAGCTTCGCGCAGTATGGGGCCGTGGCCGCCCTCACCGGGCCCCAGGACTCGGTGGAGTCCATGCGCCAGGAATTCATGGCCCGGCGCAAGATCATGGTGGACAGCCTGAATGCCCTACCCGGCGTCGACTGCCCCACGCCCGACGGTGCCTTCTACGTGTTCCCGCGCTTTGACGTGGCCCACCCAGAAACGGGGTCCATGACGGATGAACAGCTCACCATGCGCCTCATTGAGGAGGCTCAGGTGGCCGGCACGCATGGAAGCAGCTTCGGTCCCGCCGGCCGGGGTCACATGCGCCTCAGTTACGCCACCAGTCGTGAACGGATCGTGGAAGGCGTGGCTCGCATCGCCACTGCGCTGGAAGGATTCTAGGCGCTGCACGGCCACATCGCCCCAACCGACGGAGACCGCAGGCCCCCGGATCGCAACCGGAATCGTTGCAGATGTCATGGCCATGCGAACGTAAACAGCAACGTTCCCTTATCCCCGTCCTTTGCTTTTTGGCCCAGCCTGCGCCGTTGCCGCTGTCTCGGCCGACCCTTCACGTTTCCCCCAGGCGGGCTGGGCCGTCGCCCGGTGCGGCCCCATCGTGAGCCCTTTAGCCTGGGGCCGTCCTCGGGCCGTGTGGTCGGAAACGCGGCCGAGATCGGCCCCGGCCAGACAGCCTTTGAGCGCAACGACCGCGTCATTGACATCTGGAGCGCCGTCCACCTGACGAGCGCCATGCTGATGGGGTGGGTGATGGACCCCTTCATCGCGCTTCTGCTGCTCATCGCTTACGAGCCTCTCGAACTCTTCGTCTTGTACCCCCTCTCGATGAAGTTGTTCAACTACCCCTTCGGGTATGAGTCCTGGCGCAATTCCTGGAGCGACATGCAATTTGACGCGGCCGGGGTCGCGCTGGGCTACTACGGCCTGCGTCGGCTGGCGGATGCGCCGTTTACGCTCTTCTAAGCCAGGCGGGGCTGCCGACGCTGTAAGCAACCTTTCTATGGCGCGTGGCCGCATGTAGAGGCATCAGCATCCACGAGGACCATGTCGATCCGCCGCAACGGCACCGCCATGTGGGCCCCCGTCTCCTCATCGCCTTGGTAGCCAGCGGCTCGGTCCTGGTCCTTGAATTGTGGACTGCCCTTGTGACGGGCAGCCTGGCGCTCCTGTCGGATGCGGGTCACCTCATGGTGGACCTCTCCGGGCTCGCCTTCGCTTACTGGGCCCTGCGGTGGGCGTCGCGCCCGGCGTCGGATCAGGCCACCTACGGTTACTACCGCGCAGAGGTGCTGGCCGCCAGCCTCAACGGATTCCTCCTGATCGGCGTGGTGGCCGTCGTTACCGTGAGCGCGGTGCGCCGCCTTGCCAATCCCCTTGAGGAATTGGCCACGACCCAAATCCTGGTTGTGGCCGTCATCGGGCTGGGCGCCAACGTGCTCGCCGCCTTGTTCCTGCATGACCACGCCCGCACCAACATCAATGCCCGTGGCGCATTTCTCAACGTGGTCGGCGATGCCCTGGCTAGTTTGGGCGTGATCGTGGCGACACTCCTGGTTCGCTGGACGGGCCAAACCATCTACGATACGCTTGTCTCGTTCGTGGTGGCCGGCATCATCGCGTGGGGGGCCTGGAGCCTACTGCGTTCAAGCCTGCGCATCCTGTTGGAGCTAGCGCCGCCACACATTGATGTCGAGGCGCTTCGCGCCGCGGTCCTGGCAGTTCCCGGCGTCGTTGACGTACACGATTTGCACGTGTGGACCCTGACTCCCGGCCACCACTCCGTGAGCCTGCATGCAACCGTTGGCGCCGGGCAGGATCCGGAGGTGCATCGCGTGCTGAGGCGCATTGAAACCGTGTTGGCACAGGAGTTCAGCCTGGATCACAGCACCATCCAGTTGGAGCCGCCGGGGCGCACCGGCACAGACGCCACGGCCGAATCATGATGTTGCCGGCCTGGTGTCGCGAGCAACCACCCCGTTGCCGGTGAAAAGGATATCGCGTTTTCGGCCCGGCTTATACGCTAAACCGTCAGGCGAGCCGAAATGCGTAACCGGCTGGTTCACAAGGGGTTATGAGGGGGACGTGGGATTCACAGCCATGGCCCTGGTACTAGTAAACGACGGCGGCGAGCCGGGGTCGGAACGGATGGAAGTTCCGCTTCTGACCTGCCCGATCGCCTCCAGCCTACGAGTGCTAGGGCGCAAGTGGGCCCTGCTGATCTTGCGGGATGTGGGGATGCACAGCCTGAATCGCTTCAACCAGATTTTGCACAATAACGATGGGCTCACGCCCCGCATCTTGTCCATGCGCCTCCAGGAACTCCGGGAGGAAGGCTACCTTGAGCGCATCGTGGACTCACAGGACGAGCGCGACGTTCGGTACGTGTTGACGGACAAGGGCGCCGACCTCATGCCGGTACTGCGCGCCTTCATTTCATTCGGCGTCAAGCACCACGCGAGGGAAGTCTTTCCTGACGGCCGCCAGCCGAGCCTTGAAAATCGCCGTGCCGTCACCCGACTGGTGGACCACCGCTCCAACGACCCGCTGGTGCCTCACTACCTGTTCCGCTGACGACTCGCGCTGACTACTCGTTGATTTCCAGGTAGCCATCGAGTTCGGCGGCTTCGGCTTCAGCCAGTCCGGACGGTTGCAACACAGACATCGGGACCGGCGCCAGGACCACGACGACGCCGATGAGCATCAGCACCGGGCCCAGTGCTACGCGGCCAAAGTCCACCAGACTGATCGATCCGGCTGCGAAGATGAAGATGCCGGCGATCTTGGTGAACATCGTCAGGAGCTTGTAATCGCGCTCCGACAGGACCAGGGCCATGGGCTTCGCGACGAGGGGGTCCTTGAAAAGCCGAACGGAGGCGAGGTTGCCCTGCCGGGGGCGGGTTTGGATGCTGCGGGGCCACCACCCCTGGCATTCGCGGCGTAGCAGCCCGGCGATTGGCGGATGTCCGTTGAGCGCCTCGTTTCCCGCGGCGCATCGGAACCGCGGCGCATCGGAATCGTCGATGCAGGCACCCGCCGGGTCTCCGGCAGGGCGTGGGGAAAGACGCGCCCGACAGCGGACCGGGGGAAACCTGGGCTTGGTCTTGGCCAGTGAGCTAACTGTTGAGCGATTCTGCCTCGCGTGCGCGAGGGGATTTTCCCTGACATGTTCGGGCCGGCAGCGGGCTAAGTAGGGGCGCGGGGCAGATGTGTCGTTGAGATTCGGCTTGGCAAGCCGATGAAGGAAGTGACCCATGGACACTGTATACACTCGTGAACAGCAGCATGCACCCGTCCACCATTATACCATGGTGGCGGCACTGATCATGGCCGCCATGGTGGTTGTGGTCGTAGCAGCGTACTTTGGCGTGGCCGGCATGGGCTGGTTCACGGTCGGAAGCGCCCTCTTTGGGCTATCCCTTGTCGTCCTCATTCTGGCAGTAGGGCTCAGCTACGTTCTCTTCACGTTGCACGCGGCCCTCGAGCGCAACAAGACCAGCGACCGCCCCTACGGGATGGTGGGCATCCTCGTTTTGGCCGGCATCGCCGTGGTCGTGGCCCTGGCGTACGTCGGTGCCATCAGCTTCACCACCCTGAGCGCCAGCGGCGCCCTCTTCGGCTTGGCTGCCATTGAGTTGGTCCTAGTCTTGGGCCTATGTTACCTTCTGCTAACGATCAAGGCAAGCCTGGCTAGCCGCGACCATGACACCCGCGCTTATTCGTGGGTCGGCGCAGCGCTGCTGGTGGGCGTGGCGGTGCTTGCCGTCCTCGCATACACCGGTGTCATTACGTGGGGCTTGTTCTCCGTGCCCAGCGCTTTCTTCGGGGCTGGCGCGGCTGCACTGGTCTTGGCCGCCGGTCTCAGTTACGTTTTCTTCACGATGAAGGACTCGATGGGCGAACTGCGCTACCAGCGCACGCATCCCACCCCGGCGGGCATCGGCGCCCAGCCTACCCCGGCCGGGATGGCTGCCGGCGCTGGCGCGGGCCAACCGGGCACTGCATTCTCAACGGTGACCGCGCCCTCCATGCCATCCTTTGCGCCGACAGCATCAGCCCCCGCAGCTACAGCGGCGGTGCACGCGAAGCCCCCCGTGGCCCGCGACTGGATGCCGCTGGCTGATCGCAAGGGGTCCCATGCAGCACGTACGCGGCACACCAACGTGCAGGAGATTGAGGGCATCGGTGAGACCTACTCGGCCCGCCTGAAGGATATCGGCATTTCGACCACGGGCCAACTCAAGCAGGCGAACCCCTTGACCACCGCCAAAGCGCTGGGGGTTCACGCCAGAGAGGTGCGCGACTGGCAGTCGATGGCGGATCTGATGGAAATCAACGGCGTCGGCAAACAGTACAGCGAATTGCTGATGCGCGCGGGAATCCACTCCGTCGATGAGTTGGCGGGCAGCGACCCGGCAAAGGTGTTCGCCGCCACGGAGGCCATCGAGAAGCGCAACCTGGAAGGCACGCGCCGCCAGGCACGCATCCAGGGAACCCACCTCAGCGAGGACCGCATCCGCCGCTGGGTTGAGGAAGCCAACCGCATCCTGTGACCCACGGGCGGCCTTTCTCCCCGGCCCCTCCGGGCCCATGCAAGCTAGCGGGGCCGTGGGCCGGGCCCCATGCGCAGGTCCGTCCCGGCAGGTCCGTCCCCGTCGGGGGCCCCCGCTTACCTTGTCATGCGTCCCGCTCTCGGGCCTGCGCATCTGGCTCGGATTCCTCCCACCGTGACGCCGAGAGGGAATCAACATAATGCTTGACAATCAGCGATTCGCCGCGTCGCAGCAACTCGCATACGGCCCCGAGGCTCATGTCCAGCCGCCGGGCCAGCGTGCGCAGGTTGAGCTTGTGGGGCATCTCATAATAGCCTAGGGCAACAGCGAGTGACAGGACCTCTGCCTGCCGCGGGGTGAGCTTGACCTGCTCCGCCCCGGAGTGGGCCCTGCGCTCGCGAATATCATCGGGATCGCCCGGGATGGCTGCCACGAAGCGCTGCACGTGCTCAAGCGAATCGTGAACGAACATGGATGCCGCGCCGTCGGGCGTCAGTTCCAGGTAGTGGACGGACACCTCCGAGAGCATCCACTTCCATGCGGCGGGCAACCGGTGGAAGTGGGCCCGAAGCACCTTGGGCGCGACCCCTGGGCCGATCTCGACGGTCGCTGGTGCAAAGGGTCGCAGCCAACGGGCCACATGCACGGGCATGCCGGGCGCGGTCAGGATCACCAGCATCCAGCCGCTATCCAATGGCAGGAACTTCAAGTGCACATGACACGGGGGCGGTTCGGCGAAGCCCGCCCTAATGGCGGGCAAGTCCACGCGTCGGGCGTCCACGCCCCCGGCTGGACGTTCGTCCGAGGATGGACCGCCATTGGTGGCACTCATGGCTTGGCCTCGTGCGACAGGCTGGGCTGGTCGGCCGAGGCCCTTCCCCGTTTCGGCATGGCCGCCGGGCCAAAGCGGGCCAATCCCACCCTGCCCCTAACCCACCGGCGGCAGGGAGGCCTACGGGGCCTGCGCTTTAGTCCCGAAAACGCCGCCCGGCCGTCCAGGCCGCAGCCCCAGCCACAAGGGTTGCCAGGACGGCCACCCACCAGCCGAGGCCAGGCAAGGCGGTCTCGGTGAACGACTGGGCGGTGTCGTTGGCTAACGCATACCGCTGACCGCCCCAGAAATGGGGGACCCCCGATGGCCACGCCAGCGTCGAGGCGAGGGCCGCAGCCCCGAAGCCGAAAGCCGCCCACAAGTCCCTCCGCCAGGCCCCTGGCTCGTGGTACCAGCTCTTTGCCGCCACGCGGATGAACAGCACGATCGTGGCGAGGACCAGCAATGAGCCGGTCACCCATGGCCCCTCGCCATGAGCCACGGCCTGGCCTGAACCAAACAGCCTCACGGCCGTCTGATCGTACCGGAAGCCGGAGGCATCGGTCCATCTTACCAGCCACCACGGCAGCCAGAGGCTGGTGATGAACAGGAAGAGCGCCACCGGTGCCAGGGCGGAATCCACGCCGGACTCCTCGCTTTCCTCGGCCTCCATCGCCGGTGGCAGTTTGCAAGGACGCATGAGCGTGTGGGTTTGCCCTGGTGCCCGCCCGATCCGACGGCCTGATCCGACGTGCTGCGTGCGAACCGGCCATCGGGAAACCTGATAGCCGACCGGCGCTGGTCCGGTCCGAGGCAAGGCATGGGACCCCTCCAGCACGCGCCGGACCCCGCTCACCGCGAGCACCTGGAGGAGGCCCGCCGCGTCCTGGCCCTTCCCATCGCCGCCAGCGGCCTGCGCTGGCACCCCTTCGGCGTCTACGTCATCCCGCTGGCCCGCCGCCACATCGAGGGCCACGACCGCGTCCGCCGCCTCCACCTATGGCACCCCAACGCCAAACCAGTCGGCCCCGCCAGCCCCTACGGCGTTCACACCCACACCGGGACCGCCTACAGCCACGTCCTGATTGGCGCCCTCCACCATTACCTCTACGAATTCTGTGAGGACCCCGACGGCGTGTGGCTGCGCACGGCGCTGGGTGGCCAAGCCCGCCGCGAGACCCTCACGGCACATGCCCAGGCAACCACGACCCAAGCCATGCTGCATACGCTGCCAGCCCACCAGCCCCACAGCGTCAGCAAACCGCCCGGACTCGCCATCAGCCTCTTCGAACAGGTCGAGCAACCCGCCGGCGAACCCTTCACTACATGGCAACGCCAGGACATGCCGGCCGAGGAACTGGTGCGCAAACCGCCCGTCCCCCTGGCCCAGGTGCTGGCCGAAATGCGCCTGGCCGTGGAGCAAACGCTCTACGCAACGAGTTAACCGGCGCCCCGGCAGCACAGAGCGGCCCCGAAGGACCTGCGCCGGGCCGGCCACAAACGGCAAAAAATAGAGAGGGAAGGGAAAAGGAGCAGAGCGCGGCCCTAGCGGACCTTGTAGTAGGTCGCGTTGAGCTTCGACTCGTACTTCGGCCTGTGCCGCTTGATGGCCCAGTAGACGAGGAACGTGGGCAGCATCGTTTGCCACAGCGTCACGATGCCAAGCATGTTGATCAGCTCACTCGGCGATGGCGTGAACCCTGAAGCAATGAGCCAATGGAAGAAGCCCTTCAGCGGCTGAACCTCGTACGCGAAGATGATGTCTGCGATGCCGACGATGGACAACCACCAGATGAGGCCTATCCCCAACATTCCCATCGCCACGTTCATTGGACTCTCGATGGGTCGTCTGGCCTTGCCCTTGCCGATGAAGGGAACCAGCATGATCGCCACGAAGGCCACGTTGACTAGGATCGTGCCCAGGAACTTGGTGTCCACCAGGGGATCGGGTCCGAAGGGCAGCGGGTTGCCGATGGGCCACTTGGCCAGGAAGATCGGACC
>JBFIJP010000037.1:0-17543 GCA_041600695.1 Thermoplasmatota archaeon
ACCAGCAGCATCTTCCAACCCCAACAAACCGTCGACCTAGCAACGGGAGAAGACGCTACCCTGGAACTCAAGGGCCGCCATGACCCCTGCATCGCCATCCGCGCCGTTCCTGTCGTGCGCGCATGCGTCCGGCTGGTCCTGGCCGACCTGCTGCTCCACGCCCGCGCCGAAGGGCTGGTGCCCGTGCCCGAACACCCCGAACCGCCCGGCTTTAAGGAGGCCCCGTGACCACCGATCGCGCGTTCCTGCGCCGCCGCATCGCCGAACTGGACGAGCAAATCCTCGGCCTCGCCGCCGAACGATGCCGGCTGGGCCAGGACGTGGGCCAGCTCAAGCATGCGGCCGGCGAGCCCTCCATCGACTACGTGCAGGAGCGGCGGGTCCTGGATCGGGCCCGCGCCGCCGCCGACCGCCACGGCCTCGACGCCAACCTGGCAGAGGACCTGGTGGCACGGCTCATCATCGGATCCGTCGCCGTGCAGGAATGGGACCGGTTGAAGCTGGCCGGCAGCGGCCACGGCAAAACCGCCGTCATCCTTGGCGGCGCCGGCCGGATGGGTCGCTGGGTGGAGCGGTTCCTTGTGGGCCACGGCTTCCATGTTGACCTGATTGACCCCGTCCTCGACAAGGCAGCCAACGCCCGCGGCGAAGCAGCCCTGGGTTCCGCCGACCTGGTCATCTGCGCCATGGCCCCCGGTGCCATCGCCGCAACCTACCGCGGCTGGGCAAAAGGGCCCCCCGAAGCCCGCCCCCGTGGCATCGTTGCAGACATCGCCAGCATCAAGACACCCCTGGAGGAGCCCATCGCTGCCCTGCGCGCCGCCGGCTGCCGTGTCGGCAGCTTCCACCCCATGTTCGGGCCCGACCTCCTGACCCTGCGCGGCGCGGATGTGGTCATTTGCCCCACCGGCGACGAGGACGCCATGGAAGCCCTCGAATCCCTCTTTCGGCCCACCACCGCCCAGGTGTGGCGGCTGGACCTCAAGGACCACGACCACGTCATGGCAGATGTCCTGGCCCTGGCCCATGCCAGCGCCATTGCCTTTGCCGCGGCGCTGGGCGAGGGCCCGCCCGTCCATTCCACAACCCTCGGCGCTCTGGAAAAGCTGGCCACGGGCGTGGTCGGGGAAAGCCCCGAGGTGTATTACGAAATCCAGGCGTCCAACCCCCACGCGGCCGCGGCGGTGGCGAGGCTGCGGCAACAACTGGAACGTCTGCAGGAAGCCGTGGCCCGCCGCGACGCCGACGCTTTCCGGGCCGTCATGGAAGCCGGCCGTCACGCCTTGCTGGAACGACAAGCCAGACGTGGGGACCAAACCCCAGAACACGGGCAGGATGCCACCGCGGAGCGGCCAGCCGCGCGCCTACCCGGTCAGGCTGGCTAGCGCCCCAACGCCGGGCTGGCGTCCGCCATTTCACGAGCCGTTGCGAAACGGTTCTCCGGAGCAGGGTCCAGGGCCTTCCGGAACCAGTCGCCGGCCTCCCCTGCCACCGTCACCGGCGGTGGGCTGGCAACCCGAGACATCAACTGGGCCACGCTCTCGCCGGGACGGTAATCAATGAGCGCCCGACCCGTCCATGCCTCATACAGGGTGGCGGCGGCGCCGTACAGGTCCCCCGCCTCGCTGTCCAACTGGCCCCGCACCCGCTCCGGGCTCATGTAGCGGAGGGTCCCGGCCTTCAGGCCGAGTCCCGGCACCAGATCCATGGTTGAATGGGGCGACGGCAGGTGCGCGGCGCCAAAATCGCCCAGCTTGGCCCCCCCAAGGGGGCACAGGAAAACATTGGCCGGCTTGACATCCCGGTGCAGCAGGCCGGCCGTGTGCACGGCGTGCAGCGCCTCCAGGAGGTCGTGCCCGACGCGAGCCAACTGCGCGGGCGGCAAAGCTCCCTCCCGTAGCCGCCGGTCCAGGCTGGTCCCCGCATCTTCGGCTACCAGACATGCACCCAGGGGCGTATCACCCACGCGGTGTAGCGCCACCACATTCGGATGTCGGAGCGCAGCAAACGCATTGGCTTCGCGATTGAAGGAACGTCGGTCAATACTCGAGTAGACCTTGATGACCACCGGTTGGTTGTCGCGCGTGTCCCGGGCCGAGTAAGTGGATGCCACGTCGTCGCTCGCGATCGCGGCCACGATGCGGTAGTGATCCATCAGGACGATCGGTCGCTTCCTCATACGCCAATCCCCCGCGCGCGCGCAGGAAACCCGATGTCGACCAATCTGGCTACGCCCAAGCAACGCTCGCACTCCACCAACACAGCAAGCCTCGAAGCACTATTCTTGATATTAATGCATTTTGACCCGCTTGGGTGAAAAGCCATCCCCCCCAGCGGGTCAATCGGACCTTGCGGTTGATGGCTGGCACGGCCAGGCGCAACCCCCGCACGCCCCCTGTGAAAACTGGGCTGCGAGCCTTGGAGGTTGGAAACAAATGAATGTGAAAATCTTGGCAAGTCTCCTGACCCTGGGTCTGGCAAGCGCCGGACTCGGATACGGAACCTTTGCGTACTTTACGGACGAAGAAACCAGCACCGGTAACATCTTCACCGCTGCAACGCTGGACCTGAAGACCAACGACGCCGACGGCGTGACGGGCACCATCGCGGCGTCCAGCTTCGCCCCCGGCGACACGGCCACTGGCAGCCTGACGCTCAAGAACGATGGCACCCTGGCAACCGGTCTCGACCTTGACTTCAAGGCGGTAATGTCGGTTACCGATGATGCCGCCGCTAACGCGGGCGGCACCTGTAGCGCAGCCGAGCAGATGGACAAATTCATCACGATCACGACGCTGACCTACGATGGAACCACCAACCTGCTCGCCCTGATCACCGACGCTGACGCGGACGGCCGCATCAGCCTTGACGACCTCGAGGCCCACGGCGTCTTCGCCGACCTCGCGAACCCTGGCGCCGGCAAGGTGCTCCAGATGGATGTCCTCTTCGACACCGCTGCCCCCAACTGCAACCAGGCCGACAGCGTCGACATGACCTGGACCTTCCAGCTGGCCCAGACCGCGGCCGCCGACCTCGTCTAAATTCCTTGGGGAGGCTGAGGTTTGCGATGGTTGGCGCAAGCAGTGCTCGTTGCCCTCGTTGCGGGTGCAATAGGCGCCGCTCCATCGTGGACCTCAGCTTTTCTGATGGATGTCGAAGAGGCCCATTCCATGGCGCTGGTTGCCGCGGTGTGGTATCCTGATACCTGCATCGAGGCTCCGGTCGGCGAAAGCGTCCAGCATCTGCAAGGGGAATCTCCCGGCCAAACCCAGCACCCATTGGATGAGGCCAGCAAGGAGCCCCTAGTGGATTGTGCGCTGGAGCATGCCGATCCGGCAGAAGAGGAGCCCGAGACACCTGTGGGCGATGAATGATCTAGCCCCTTGTGCCTCGGTGCCCTGCTGCAACGGCGATTCGAACGGGCTGCGTCGACATCCTCTGGGCACCTTTTTTCCATTTTCATCTTCCTTTACCACGACCCCGATTCGGAATGGCTGCCAAGCTGGACGACATCGGTGGCCCCCTGGGCGTCACAATGCCCAACGTTAGATTTCACGACGGATTTGACTGGCACCTTCGCGTTGGCCAGGGCAGCCAGCATGGCTGCTTGTTCCTACAGCGAAGGCAGTTTGATCCACGCAGCGCACACGGCGATTTCCCGTGCTGGGCGCTTGCGATTCTTGTTGGGCAAAGGTCCAACGGCTGGGACAATGGCTCGAGACATGAATCGGCAACTCATTCCTCGAAGCTGGCGAAAGTTGCCCTTCTGCCTCCGCTCGCGCGGCGCAGACATTGCGAGATGTTCGCAAGGCAAATGATTGGTTGGGAGGCACTTTGAAATGAACACGAAACTTCTCGTTCCGTTTGTCGGCTTGGCCCTGATGGCCAGCGGTGTGTCATATGCCACGTTTGCATTCTTCGCGGACGCGGAAACGGTCACCCAGAACATTTTCACGGGCGCAACACTGGACCTGACGACCGATGACGCCCAAGGTATTACCGCCAGCATTGGCGACGCTGCCATGGTGCCCGGCGCCTCAACCAGCGGCTCCATCACCCTGAAGAATGCTGGAACGTTATTGTCTGGAACCGTCCTGGATGTCAAGTTCGAAACCGACGGTCTGCCGGCTGGTGCCGTATGGGATGAGCAGCAGAAGAGCGCCGCCGGCGACCCGGCAGCCGATGATGAATTCGGATACAGTATCGCCTTGGATGGCGACACAATGGTCGTCGGCGCACGCTATGACGACGATGGCGGCGCGGACAGCGGCTCTGCGTACGTTTTCACCACCAGCAATGGCGGTGTTTCATGGACGCAGCAGCAGAAGCTCGCGGCCAGCGACGCCGCCGGCGGGGACTCGTTTGGATTCAGCGTGGATGTCAGTGGTGACACCGTCATAGTGGGTGCTTACCTGTCGGATGGCGCTGGCGCGGACGGGGGGGCGGCCTATGTGTTCACGCGCAGCGGATCCACTTGGACCCAGCAGCAGAAACTGACCGGCAGCGACACCACGGCAGGCGATTGGTTCGGATACGGCGTGGCCGTGGACGGCGACACAGTGGCCATTGGTTCCACCAGCGACGATGAGGCGGCCGGCGTCGACCAAGGGTCCACCTACGTCTTCACCCGCACGGGATCCGTTTGGTCAGAGCAGCAGAAGTTGACCGCCTCCGACGCCGCGGCGAGTGATTTCTTCGGCGAAAACGTCGCCCTTGACGGCGACACCCTCGTGGTGGGCGCGTCCCTTGACGACGACGCGGCGGGCAGCAATCAAGGCGCCGCGTATGTGTTCACGCGGGCAGGCTCGGTCTGGAGCCAACAGCAGCGCTTGACCCCTGCGGACGCCAGTGGGAGTGACTATTTCGGTCACAGCGTCACCCTGAGCGGCGATACCGCCATCGTAAGCGCCCACTACGACGACGGCCCGGCTGGCGTGGATCAAGGTTCTGCGTACGTGTTCACGCGATCCGGTACCACCTGGACCGAGCAGCAGAAGCTGACTCCCGCCGATGCGGTTGCAGGTGATGTTTTCGGCTGGAGCGTGGCCGTGGAGGGGGACACCGCCGTGATTGGGTCCCGGTACGATGGGGCAGCCGCAACCAATGGTGGTTCCGCCTACGTCTTCACGCGCTCGGGATCTACCTGGACGCAGGTGGTCGAACTGACGGGCGCGGACACCGCCGTCGACGATCACTTCGGCTTTGCAGTAGCCTTGAGTGGCGATGTCCTGGTCGCGGGAGCGTACGGCGACGATGACGCAGCGTCCTCCAGCGGTTCGGCGTACGCCTTCAAACTTGTGGGTGGTGGAACGGACCTCGCACAATGGCTCATCGTCACGGCACTCACCTACGACGGGGGTGCGCTGGCTTTGCCCGGAGACCTTGATGGAGATGGGCGCGCCAACAGCCTTGCCGACCTGAACCAATTCGGCGTCTTCACTGGACTTGCCAGTCCCGGAGCCATCGGAAAGGATCTTGACATGACGGTGGAGCTGGAAGCTGGGGCCGGCAACGAGGTTCAAGGATTATCGGAGGATTTGACAATTAGATTCCTGTTACGCCAGTCTGGGGCACCATCGCTCTAGCGGCGGATACTTTTTCTTCCTTTGCTCAGCGGGCCTATGGGTCGGTATGGTTGGTTCTTTTCCCCTTTTTCCGTCCGCGCCAACGAGGTGCAGACAAGGTAGTGGTTGGAGGCTTTGGGAAATGAATACGAAAATTCTCATTCCGATCGTCGCAATGGCCGTGGTGGCCAGTGGCGTGTCATATGGTACCTTCGCGTTCTTCGCGGACACAGAAACAAGCGCCGGGAATCTGTTCTCTGCGGGTACGCTGGACTTGACGACCAACGGTGCCCAGGGCACCACTGGCACCATTGGTGACTCCAATTTCGCACCCGGCGATTCGGCTTCCGGCAGCGTTGTGCTGGCCCGCGCGGTGGGCACTCTTTCCGCGGTCGACCTGGACTTTTCTTCGTCCATGGCCGTCACTGATGACGACGGCAGCAGCGGAACCGGGGGCACTTGCATCGACGCCGAGCAAATGGACAAATTCCTGACCGTCACGTCCTTTAGTTACGGTGCGACGGATCTGCTGCCGCAGATCGTTGACGCTGATTCGGACGGCAGGTCCACGCTGGATGACCTAGAGTTCTTGGGAGTCCTGACCGATTTGGCTGATCCAGGAATCGCCGGCAAGACGCTTTCGATCACGGTCCAGTACGAACCAGATGCTCCTGGTTGCAACCAGGCCGACAGCGTGGACATGACGCTGACGTTCCTCATGGCGCAGGTAGACGCCCCGGACCTCGGCGCCGGTGGTCCTTGACGTTATGTGCGTGGAAGATTACCGAATCTTGGGGCTCTCCTGGCAAAGAGGACTGCGACCGCGCCATCGGCTATCCAGCTCAACTCGTCGGCCCGGGCGGGTCAGGCCGCTTGGCTGGGTGGGATTCCTAGATGGCCAGCATGGGGTAGTCAACGACTTGGTCTCGTGCGACCCAGCCACGGACCCCACCACTGCCACATGGGGCCATCGGGCGTCATGTCCGCCCATGCGTTGTCTGCGTCGCAGAGCATGTCGGTTTGAGGACGCAACTTGGCCGCCGGTTGCATCCCCCGGTCTCCTATTCAAGTTCGGGCGGCCAGAGTGCGACCGGCCGATGCGTGAATGCTGATCTACTCGAGCTGCGGCCTTCAGGGTCTCGCGTTCCTAGGCGGCGTGGCTTTGTCGCCGACTTTACTCCGACCAATCGGTACCTCCCAGCAAGCTGGCGTAGCACGGACGTGGCCGCGTCGGGTGCCCCGGAGTCGGCATGGCGATGCCTTTCCCGCGGGACGGCGGGCACAAGCCCCCCGTAGGGTAGCAACGATTTCTTGATGCGACCAGATGCCCAGGGTCTGATGGGCCCTTGGCCTAGTCGTTCTCCGACGGGCCAGCGCCTAGGCAACCATCGTCGGTGGCTCCCTGAACCCTCCTCGCCCGCTCAGTCCTGCCAGATTGGCATTGGTTGCGGCCGGCAGAAATTCGGCAGCAAGCAGGCCCTGGCCTGTGCACGTGCCACCTACTCCCTATAAATGCTTTTTCACCCGGTTGGATGAAAAATTAGTCCCCCTCCAACATGAATTCCAACTCAACGGCTAGGGCTACGCGATCTTGCCATGCCCTCGGCTTGATGCATTCGCCCTCGGTCGATAGCCCGCTCCAATTGGGCTGCACCGTACCATCAGGATCTAGTGGCCGGGTGGTCGGCGCTTTTCGGCCGAACGGCTGGCTGGCCCATTGCGTAGGAGGTCGCCGGCCATGGGTTCATAGGTTGGATTGGAGGCTTGAAAAATGAATACGAAAATTCTCGTTCCGATAATCGCGTTGGCCCTCATGGCCAGCGGTTTGTCGTATGGCACGTTCGCTTTCTTCGCGGACACGGAAACCAGTACTGGAAACCTGTTTTCGGCAGGTACGCTTGACTTGACAACCAACGGTGCGCAAGGCACCACCGCGAGCATCGGGGATGCCAACTTTGCGCCGGGTGCAACTGCCTCGGGCAGCGTCGCCCTGGCTCGCGCGGTAGGCACGCTGTCCGCCGTCGACTTGGACTTCAGCGCCTCGATGACCGTGACGGATGATGACGGTGCTCAAACGGGCGGAACTTGTACGGATGCCGAACAGATGGACAAATCCATTGAGATCACGGTGTTGACGTACGACGGCGTGGACCTGCTGCCTCAGGTCGCCGACGCGGATACGGATGGCCGCAAGAGCCTCGATGACCTCGAGGCCGCTGGCGCCATTACGGACCTGGCCGACCCCGGCACGGCGGGCAAGACGCTCGCTATGACAGTTCAGTTCATCAACGACGCACCAACCTGCAACCAGGCGGACAGCGTCGACATGACGCTCACCTTCCTGCTGGCTCAAGTCGATGCCGCCGACCTCGGCGGCGCCGGTGGCGGTGGCGGAGGCGGTGGTGGTTCCGGCACGGCTGGAACTCCCGGCGACCAGTTGTGGACCGACATCCACAACGGAGCCAACAACGGCGGGGAGTGGATGGCCAACTTCAAGGGTGTCGCAGTGAGCCCAGACAGTTCGACCTTCTACGCCACAGGCAAGGTCGACAACGGCGGATCCGTCGGGACCGACTGGCACACGGCTGCGTACGATGCCATCACCGGCGTTGAGCTCTGGGCGGTTGACTACAACGGGCCGCAGAGCAGTTGGGACGACCCGTACTCCATTTGCGTCAGTCCGGACGGATCGAAGGTTTTCGTGGCCGGTACGGTGACTGTTGATGGCACGGGCAACAACGACATCGGCGCTGTGGCATTCGATGCTGCCACGGGTGCGCAGATCTGGGAATCCAACTGGAGGCCCAGTCCAGGTGCAACAGCCAACGAATCGGTCCGCGAGGTTGAGTGCAGTCAGGATGGCTCCAAGATTTATGTCGTCGGCGCCACCGGAACACCCTTGTCTGGAACCCTCTTGGATGGAGTGACCATTGCGTACGACGCCGCCGATGGTACCGAGTTGTGGGCGGCTCAATACAACGGGCCCTCAACCAACTACGATGACGGCCAGGCGGTTGCAGCCAGCCCTGATGGTAGCCGTGTCTACTCGGCCATCATGGGCTGGGACGGCAGCAAGTACAGCTTCGACCTGGTGGCCTACGACTCGACCACGGGTGCCCAGCAGTGGGTGCAGCGCTACTTCGGCCTGGGAGGTCATGACGTTCCCTACGGCGTCGAAGTCACCTCTGACAGCAGCACCATCCTGATCGGCGGCAACTCCAACAACGGCGTCGACGATGACTTCGCCGTGGTTGCTTACTCGTCCGGAGGTACCCAACAATGGGTCCAGCGGTATGACAGCGGCAACGGGGCCGATGGTGGTTACCGCTTGGCCATCGCGCCTGATGACTCGAACGTCTACATCATTGGCCATGCCTCCAACGGTGCCGGGAACCGCGATGGTACCGTGGTTGCCTACGCCATCGCCGACGGCACCCAGCAATGGGTCGCCGCATACGATGGCCCGGCCGCCCTGAACGACTGGGCCCAAGACATTGATGTGAGCCCTGATGGAAGTCGGGTCTACCTGGTTATGAACAGCGACGACGCGGGCAGCGTGTATGATGCTGCAGTGGCTGCCTTCGACTCGGCGACCGGTGCCACGACTTGGAGTGCCCGCTACGCCGGCCCCGACGGGCTTGCGGATCGGGCCATGACTGTTGTGGCCAGTCCCGATGGAGCACGCCTGTTCGTTGGTGGCGTGTCACAATCGTCCACGACGAGCAATGACTTGCTCTTCCTGACGTACGCCACGTAGACGTAGCAGCAGTACCTCTTCCTTCTATCTCCTTCATCTTCCTCTTTTGAGCTGGCGGTTCAGCGGAACCACCCAGTTCCGGACCCCACGGTGCCCATCGGTCCCGCCACCCTGAATGCGGACCGGTGCAAATTCGCTGCCGGAACCGATGGGGCCTGCGCTATATTTCCCCAGGCTCGAGCAGTAGTGGCGATGGGCCCGAGAGCGGGCGTGTCGTTCCGAGAAGCGACACACTGGCCCCTGTGGCCACAACGCCCCCACGTGACATCGTGAATGGGGACGTGGCGTACGCCGACAGTGGATTCTACATCTTCGGCGGCACCGGCCTCAGGCCCAGTCCCATTCTGACCACGTCGCCGATGCCGTCCATGACGGCTTGCGACGACTGGCACGACTGCTTTGCCGGCTGGCGGTGGGCGCTTCTACGGGTCGCAGGTGTCTAGGGATGGATCAGACATCTACATCTTGGGCGATCCGCACGTACGACGATGCGACCGATTCGCTGACGACGATTGGCGCCTCGTTGACCCTCAGTGCGAAAGATCTCTTTCGCATCGGCGTTGGATTCCGGGCGAAGCGCAGCTTGGACGAAACCAGCCCTTGCCAAGTCCGAGGAGCCCAACGCATTACCGTTTTTAAACCGTTGATTTAACGCGCGATGCGGTGGCCGCTATGAGCCCGCTCTCGCCGGATAGGGTTGGCTCATCCTGCTGTGATCTACGCCTGGCTCTATGCGGACCGGTGGACGTAGTCCCGCCCGTCCTCACGCCATCGCGTACAGGGCCCCGTGGGCCGCTCACAACGGAACTGGATCGCCCCGTCCGTTGGCCGTCGGGTCTCATCGAGTCAAAGTCCTACTTCAGCCTTATTACCCGGCCGGATGAAAAGCCACGTAGCGCTGGAGGCTTTTCTCCTACCCGTAGGATAGATGATCGTGCCGAGGCAGCGACCCAGTCGGCCGCGTTCATGGGCATGGGAGACCAGCATCACGACCGTTGAGGTCGGCCCCTGTGGGGCGCTGGAATCCATGGGGTCATCGTTGGTTGGTTTGGAGGAATGGCAAAATGAACACTAAGCTCTTGGTTCCCGTCGTGGCACTGGCTCTTTTGGCCAGCGGTGTGTCGTATGGCACATTTGCATTCTTTGCGGACACGGAAACGAGCATTGGAAACCTGTTTTCGGCAGGCACGCTTGATTTGACGACGAATGGTGCCCACGGCACGACGGCCACCATTGGTGATACCAGCTTCGCGCCGGGGGACACCGCCAGCGGAAGCGTCGTCCTGGCGCGGGCCGTCGGCACGTTGAGTGCAGTCGACCTGGATTTCCGGGCCACCATGGCCGTGACGGATGATTCGGGCGGGGGAACCGGGGGCGCCTGCTCGGAGGCCGAACAGATGGACAAATTCATTGCCCTCACGACCCTCTCCTACGACGGCACCGACCTGCTGCCGCAGGTTGTCGACGCGGACGCCGACGGCCGGATCAGTCTGGATGATCTTGAGACTCTCGGGGTTATCGCGGATCTGGCCGACCCAGGCACCGGCGGCAAGACCCTCGCAATGGCCGTCCAGTTTGCTTCCGATTCGCCCAGTTGCAATCAGGCTGACAGTGTCGACATGACCCTGACGTTCCTTCTGGCGCAGGTAACCTCGCCTGACCTGGGTGTTGGTGGCGGTGGCGGCAGCCTGCCGCCCCCGACTGGTGACCCGGTTCAGATTCCGGCGTCGCTGCCAACCGGCACGTACCACGCGGCAACGGTGTGGACCGGAAGCAAGGTCCTCGTGATGGGCGGCTACGCGGGCGGTGGCTTGGACACCGTTTACGAATTCGATCCCCTCACCGGCAACGTCACTCTGGTCGGGAATATCCCCGCCGGCCGCTGGGAGGGCGCCGAGGCGTGGGATGGAACCTACGCCTACATTTTCGGTGGCCGCGTTTCGGTTGATGGACCCATTGACAACAAGATCATTCGTTATGATCCGGCGACCAATGTTGCAACCACGATGCCCGACGTCATGCCGGACGGGTACGCTGGCGGTTGGTACCTTGGCGCCTCGGCAGTATGGGTTGGCGACTACGCCTACGTTGGTGGTGCCAACGGCTACGAAGAGGTCATTCACCGCTACGAGCCCGGTCATGCGGATCCCGCCCAGCGGGTGACGGACGCCACCACGTTGCCATCCGAGGCTGGACGCATTCGATCCATCGTGTACGACGGCAACGTGACGATGTACGTGTTTACCAAGAGTGGGCATGTTTACACATGCAACACGGACACGATCAACACTGCAGGCTGCACCAAGAAGAACGGCGCTCACGATACGTTCCGTAACAGTTACACCGCGGTCTGGGGCGACGGCTATGCGTACATCGTCAGTGGCAACAACAACCTCGGCGAGGCAGACTACTTCACCGACATTATCCGGTACGATCCGGTCAATGATGTTTTCGAGACCATGACTTCTGCTCCGTCGCAGTACGTCAAGAACTACGGCGCCGTGTGGGCCGACAACCGCGTATACGTGGTCGGCGGCTACAACAGTGGCTATGTGGCCAACATTTTACAATTCGCGCCCAGCCTGGACACCGTCCAGCCTACGCACCCGCCGGCATGGCAGAATGCGGCGACCACCGGCAGTGGAGGGCACGCTTCGGTGCTCAGCCCCGACGGTTCCACGATTTACGTTGCCAACGACGACGGTGACAGTTACTGGGTGATGGCGTACAACGCCGTAACGGGAGCCGACGCCTGGGGCGCGCCAGTGACTTACGACAACCCGGCCGTTTCTGCCTCGTGGAGCGATGACGCCCAGTACCTAGCCATCAGCCCGGATGGAGCAAGCCTCTACGTGACCGGACGAAGCCGAGGCACGGACAACCAATGGGACGTTGCAACGATTGCGTACAATACCGCCGACGGAACTGAGAAGTGGGCTTCGGCCGCCCGCTACGATGGAGCGGCCCATGGCACCGATGAACCCTACGGCATTGCGGTGAGCCCAGATGGAGCGAGCGTCTATGTCGCCGGATGGACGTACGCGCCAGTGGGTGGCAGCGACAACTACGACGGCCTCGTGTTGGCCTACAATGCGGCCGATGGCACCGAGAAGTGGACCCCCAAGACAGAGGAAGGGCCCGGCACCTGGAATGACGGATTCAAGGCAGTTGATGTCAGTCCGGACAGTGCGCACGTCTACGTGACGGGGTACATCGCGGTGCCGTCCGGCGGTCCAAACAGTTGGCTGACCCTTGGAATCAACGCCGCCGATGGTACGGAGGCGTGGCGAGTCCAGGCTACCGAAGGTGGCTGGAATGAACCCTACGCCGTCAAGGCGCACTCCGGTGGAAACACGGTGTTCGTCACCGGCCAGGGCGCCGGCAGCCAGGGAAGTGTTCGAACCATCGCCTACGATGTTTCGAATCTCGTTGGGCCCGATGGCAACGGGGACTTCGCCCCGGCCGTTCTGTGGTCCGATTCGCAGGACACGTCGTCCAACAAGGACATTGGGTACGCCATGGTGGAGAGCCCCGACGGCACGGCCGTGTATGTCACCGGAGACCTTGGCGAGATCTGGTGGACCATGTCATACAACGCGGCCACCGGCGTGCACAATTGGGCGAGTGCCGCGACGCTTGCGGGACCGTGGCCGGGCAACTCGTACTGGGATGACGCCAAGGCGATTACAGTCAGCCCTGATGGCACGAAGCTCTATGTTGCTGGCGAATTCCGGACGGACCTCAACGGTGACGAGGGCAACACCGAGCTCGAATTGATCTTGGCAGCATTCGATGCCTCCACCGGCAACCTCCTCTGGAAAGAGGACAGCAAGTCCCTGGCGGGCAGTGGCGCTTCCCAGCCCACGGCGATCCACATGGATCCTGGTGGGGCTCGGGTGTACGTCTCCGGTCAGCAGGGCGGCAAGGGTCTTGTGGCCGCCTACGCGACGACGTAGTCCGCCTGGGTCAACGGGGGGTGGCCCCGTCGGCGTACCCCCGTTACCTCCTCTTTTCCCCTTTCCTGCTTCACCTGATCCTTCTCTGCCCCCTCGGGGTCCGGCGTCCGCCGTGTGACGAGCACGGCACGCCTGGACCCCACTCCGTTGCTGCCCGCTCCCTGCGTCCTTGTACGTTGAACCGCCCGTTGGGTTGAGGCGCGAAATACATCCGGTGCACGCGGAACACGCTGTGGTCGATCCAGGGTCGTGATGGCGCGCACATGGTTCCTTTGATGCCGCGGGACGGCACACGGGAAAGACCACACTAACCGACCACGTCCATGGATTGGCCGGCTGGACGGCTGTTCACCGCGATGTTCGTCGCTGGAATGATGGTGCCTGTTGACCAATGAATGGGGCCATCGGAAGCCTGGGCGTCTTCTGACTCGCCTGCATCTGCGTCCGCCGTACGGGGCAAAAGCCATCCCCTGGCGCTTGATGCCTTCTTCGGCCCGTGCGCGGCCGACGGTTGGTATGAGCCTGCGGGTCCCAGGTGAAGGAGTTGGTGATGTCATGAATCGGGAAGACGCCCGCGCGGGTTCCGGTCGGGGGCCGGACCGTCTGCCCACCCGGGCGCAGCGCGGGCCACCGGGGCCACGCGGTCCCCCCGCCGGACCCGCAAGTCCAAGCGGTGCCCGTCGTGGGGCTGGACGACACTACCCCGAGTCCACAAGTGGTGCCGGACCGCCGAGGCGTGCACCGGGTCCGCCAGCTGGACGCGGCGCCAACTCCTTGCCGCGCCTAACGGGGCAGCCCCCTCGCTCCGTCACCGGACCGCCAGCGCGTTCGGGTCGGCGAAATCCGGGCGGCGCGCCGAGTTCTGCCAAGCCCGGCAACGTGGCCCCCGAGGACCCGGCCAAGGCGAAGAAGCCCCTCTGGCGTCGCGTCGCAGCGGGTGTGCTGATTACCATTGTTCTGGCCGGGGCGTTGCTTGCCCTCACCTACCAACAACCTCGCATCATTGGTCATGATCACGCTTACATTGTGCTGTCTGGGAGCATGGTGCCCCACTTCAGGCCGGGGGATGTGGTGTTTGTCGATGAGGTGCCCCTGGATTCGCTTCAGCCGGGTGATGTGATTACCTTCCGCTCTGAGGTGGGTTCGACGACCTTCTTTACCCACCGGATCATTGAGGTGGTCGAAAACAATGGCCAGTTGACGTTCCGGACCAAGGGCGACGCCAATGAAGATGCGGACACGGGGGTGGTGACGGCGGCGATGGTCGTCGGCAAACAGGTCGCCACGCTTCCCAAGGTGGGTCATGCGTTGACGTTCATCAACACGAAGCCTGGATTCGTGGCGTTGGTGTTGGCGCCAGCGTGGTTGATTGTCTTGACGCAATTGGTGTACCTTTACCGGGAGTTGGACGCCGCCGATAAGCGGCGCAAGGAGCGCAAGGCGGCTGCAAAGGGGTTGGCTGGGGCTAAGCCGACGCCTGGGTCGTCGGAGTCCGCCGGTGACGCCAAGACTGCACGTCGACGAAATCCGCGTGCGGGGCCGCCGATGTCGCGGCCCGGCCGGCGGGCGCCGCCGCCCTGACCCGCCGAGGCGCCTGCCCTACATCCCTGCGCATACCAGCATGGAGCGACCCACGCCGATCACGTCGCCAGCGGTTAGCCGGTGGGCCGTGCCTGGCTTCGCGGCGCGCCAGTTGACGAGGGTCCCGTTGCGGCTGGTTCCCTGATCCACGATTTCGAACCCGTGGGGGCCGTCCTTGATGGTGGCGTGGTCGCGGGACACGAAAAGGTCGTAGTCCAGGCAGACGGTGGCGGACTCGGAGCGTCCAATGGTCCATGTGTCGTCCACGGCCGTGTCGGGCGTCAGGGCGTAGGGGCGCCCTTCGTATGCGCCGTGCACGAGCACGAGTCGAGGTCCATGCAGCCGGGGAGGGGCCGGGGCCCGGAGGGCGTCGACGGTGCCGTCCTCGGCCACCAGGTGCCAGGTGGAGAGGGTGGTGAGTTGCCGCAGTTCCTCGGTGAGGGCGTAGAGGCGGGCCCGGTTCAGGACGTAATGTCGGGTGCCGTTGCTACCCTCTTCGCGTACCATGTCGTGGGCCACGAGCTGGGCCAGGTGGCGCAGGACGACCTGGAGCGCGACGGGCCGGTTGGGGCTTTGTCCCTCGTGGTGCTGGCTGGCGTTGACGCGGATGGCTCGGGGCGGCGCTGGCAGCCGCAGTTGGCTCAGCAATTGCAGTCGCGTTGGTGATGCCAGGGTGCGCAACGCGGCTGCCAAATTGTCGAATCCCAGGGCGTCGGTGTCGCCAGGCGGGTCCTGCACACGCCCTGCACGGGTCCCACCCGTTGTGAAGGCTGCGAATCGACGCCGGCGTGGTTTGGGGCCCCTGGGGCCCCGGCGGGGTGTTACGACGGCGCGCTTGCCGCGGGGGTCGGCTGCGTGGCGGGGAGGCATCCTTTTTCGTGTGATGATGATGGGGGTTCGACCCGCATGATACGCTTAGCCTGTTGCCTGGTGGTTCTTCTGCTTGCGGTACCCTCCGCGCCCGCCGCGGTTGGTGGCCTTGATGCCTCTGGCGCCGCGGTTCCGGCTGGCCCGGCGCCGGTCGGGCTTGGGGACTTTCTGGCGGCTGCCTCGGGAGCTGACCCGTGGACGGTACCGGCCCTCGCGGCTGGCCTGCCGGGTGCCCCCGGAGCGGCCAAATTGGGCCTAGGTCTGCTGGAAGCCAGCAGGGTGGGTGCCTGGACGCCAGAGGATGCGTTGCGGGCCGTTGCTGACCGGCTGCCCGCCGGAGCCCTGAACCAAATTCTGCCCATCGTTGGTGCCGCTGGCACCCGCGGCCTGGAAGGCGTGCTCGGCGCCCTGGGGCCAACTGTCGCATCGGCTGTCCCCGCGGTGCCTGCCGTGGCCGCAACACAGACGGCCCTGGCCGGCATGAGCGGGGCGACGGCAGGGGGTGGTGCAGACGCGGCTGAGGCGGCGCTGGCGCAACTGCCTGCCGCAGCGCGGAGTCTGGTGGAAGCGCTTATCGTCGCCCACGCTTTGCTGGAGAAATCCTACACGTCCGCGGGGGGCGAGGTGGATGAGGCCGCCGTGGCGCTCATGGAACTGGTTCGCGTCGAGGTCCTCCGTGAAGTGCTGCGGGCGGCAACCGATGCCATCCTGTTTGGCGGTGTCAAGGACTGGGCTGCCGCGCTGTTTGCCGACTGCGCAAATCCCTGGCTGGCGCTTGATCTATACGGCGACGACTCCATTTGGACGTGCGACGTCGCCGTCTTGCTGGATGTCGGCGGTGACGATGTCTACCTGAACAACGCGGGTGGAGCACGCCTGGGCACGCTCACGCCGGCGGCCCTCCTGGTGGATTTGGGTGGCAACGACCGGTACGTGGGGTCGCCGGGGGCCACGGCGCTGGCAGGCGGCGCCGTCAATGGCGTCGGTTTCCTGCTGGACATGGCGGGTGATGACCACTACGGCGGCGAGGCTGACGAGCTTGCGGCCTTCAACGGCGCGGCGGTCAACGGGGCTGGCACCTTGATCGACATGGCGGGAAATGACACCTACGTGGCCACCATGGCCGACGGCGCTGCCAACGGGGGTGCCTTTGGCGGCACGGGATTCTTGTTTGATGGCGCTGGGGACGACACGTACGTCGTCGATGTGGCAGGCTATGGGAGCGCCAACGGCGGCTCTGCCAATGGAAACGCCATGCTCATCGACCTGTCGGGCAATGACACGTACGACGCCGTCATTGGTGTCACGGGGGGCGCCAACGGGGGCTGCTTCCTGGGCCAGGCCTTGCTCTTCGACGCAGGCGGGGCGGACTCGTACCGGGGCGACGTCGGAGATGGTGGAGTCAATGGAGGCGCAGGCGCCGGCATGGCCGCATTGATTGACCTGGCGGGCGATGATGCGTACGATGGCCTGGTTCGGGGCGACGGGGGCGCCAATGGCGGAGCAGCCGTCTCAGTGGGTTTGTTGCTGGATCACGCCGGCAACGACACCTACCTGGGGCGGGTCTCGGGTACGGGAGGAGCCAATGGCGGCGCGTTCGCAGGATGGGGCATGCTCATTGATAGCGCTGGCAACGATTTGTATGACTCACACATCGGCGCCGTTGGCGGCGCTAACGGCGGCGCGTGGGATGGCTGGGGAACCCTCCTGGACATGGCCGGCGACGACACCTACGATGCGTC
This sequence comes from Thermoplasmatota archaeon, assembly GCA_041600695.1. Taxonomy (GTDB): domain Archaea; phylum Thermoplasmatota; class E2; order JACPAO01; family JAHFTW01; genus JBFJVP01. The sequence continues at coordinate 17,471 of JBFIJP010000037.1, forward strand.
CATCGTGATCGATGGCGGCGCCAACGGTGGGGCGCTGACCGGCTCGGGGTGGCTTGGCGACCGCGAGGGCGAC
>JBFIJP010000038.1:0-17480 GCA_041600695.1 Thermoplasmatota archaeon
AACGATCCAGGGCGGCGCGCAACTCGTCGACGTTCAGGTTGAGCAGGATGTCGCGCAACTCATTGACCAGGCCGACCAGGAGGAATCCAAGTGGCACGACGACAAGGATGGCCACCAGGAGGACCATGAAGAAGGACGCCACCTGGGGCCGCCGCACCAATGCCTGCACCCGGAGGAATCCGGGATAGGTCAGGTAGGAGAGGAACAGGGCGACGAGGACGAAGTCGAGGAAGACCGCTACCACGCGGAAGCTGGTCCACGCCAGGATCAGCAGCAGCGCAAACAGGAAGTAGGGACTGAGGCGGCGCTTCGACAGGACCAAGTGGCGGTCGAATCAAAGGCACGTATAAAGGTGACTTGGAGCGGACCGCCTGCTAGACCGTCCGGGCCTACTTGGCTCCCTTCGGCGTCGGCGCCTCGGCGGTTGCCTCAGCCTCCCCCTCGGCGGCTTCCGGCTCCTCTGCCGAAGCCTTCCCCTTGCCCTTCTCCGCCTTGGCGTTGCCCGGGCACTCCATGTTGATGCAGATCTCCCACGGCTTGCGGCCCTTGGTGATGACCTTCACCCGGGGTGCTCCGCAGTGCTCGCACGCCCGGTTCTCCGGCTCGATGGCGCCGCGCTGGGGCAGCGGGTAGGTCTGGTCGCACTCCTCGTTGCTGCATACCACGAAGCGCTTCCAGTTACGGCTGCGCGTGGCCTTGAGGGTGCCGCCGCCGCAGGTGGGGCACTCGCCCAGATCCTGCTCTTCGGCCCGCAGGGCCTCCTGCCGGGTCGGGCAGTCGTTGTTGACACACTGCTCGGTGCGCCGGCCGCGGTCGTTGACCTCCACGTAGGGCGCGTTGCATTCCTCGCAAGGCTCGTCGCGGAACGTCAGATGGCCCCGGGCGGGCAGGTTGTAGGTCTGGGTGCAGTCGGGGTAGCCCTTGCAGCCGATGAAGCGGCCGCCGAAGCGGTTGGCGCGCACCAGCAGGCGCTGCTGGCACAGGGGACATTCGCCGCAGTCGGCGTCTTCGTCCAGCGCCTTGCGAATGGTGGCCTTGATGGGTTCGGCGTGTTCGGTGAGAACGTCAACGACGCCGTGCAGCAACTGGCGGGACTCGTCCACCGTCGCTTCCAGTGTGAGGGAGCCGTCGGCGATGCGGTCCATTTCCGCCTCTAGCTGCGCGGTCATGCCTGCGTCCGTGATGCGCTTGGCGTGCTCCTCCAAGGCGTCCGTGACGGCGAAGCCGATCAGGGTCGGCTGCACCGGGTTCTCGGTGATGTAGTTGCGATCGATGAGCTTCTGGATGGTCTCGTGCCGGGTGGCCTTGGTGCCGATGCCCAGGCGCTCCATCTCCGCAACGAGGCCACCCTGGCCCCAGCGCTTGGGCGGCTGGGTTTCCTTGTCCTCCAGGCGCACGTCGCCCACAGGCAACTCCTGGCCGGCTTCCATCGGCGGCAGGGGGGTTTCCTTGCTCTTGGAGTAGGGGTACACCCGCCGCCAGCCGGCGTCGATGGTGGTTTGTCCGCTGGCGCGCAAGCCCTGGCCTCCTGCGTCGAACAGGGCGGTGACGGCGTGCACGCGGGCGTCCGGGCTGAGCGTTGCCAGGAAGCGGCGCGCCACCAGTTCCCAGATGCGCATCTCGGGGTCGCTGAGCTTATCGCCGGCGCCCGGCACGGCGGTGGGGTAGATGGGCGGGTGATCCGTGGTTTCTTTCTTGCCCCGCGTCGGCTCGGGCCTCTGGTTGGCCTTGACCCATGCCGCGTCGGCCTTGCACGGCCCCTTGCCTGCCAGGATGTCCAGCAATTCTGGGATTTCCAGGGTCTTGGGGTAGACAGTGTTCTCCGTCCGGTGGTAGCTGATGAAACCGCCCAGGTACAGCTTCTGGGCGATGTCCATGGCGCGCTTGACACCATAGCCGAGACTGCTGGCCGCCTGCTGGTAGCCAGTGGTGCTGAACGGAATGGGCGCCTTGCGGGTGACCTCCTTGTGGTCCACCTTGGTCACGGTGGCGCGGCCCGCCGCCTCGATGGCAACCACTGCGGCAGCCGCCTCGTCGTGGCTGGCGAAATGCCCGTCGTAGCCGGCGAACTTGCCGTCGGTGGACTTGTAGCCGTTGCGCTCGTGGGTGGCCTCGAAGGCGATCTTGGCCCCGTCTTCCGTGCCTTCGAGCACCGCAGTGACATCCCAGTAGGGATCGGCGACGAACGCGTCGATTTCCTTCTCGCGGTCCACGATGATGGCCAGCGTGGGCGTCTGGACCCGGCCCACGGACAGGAAGCCGCGCCCGCGGCGGCCGCCAGCAACACTGACGAAGCGGGTCAGGGCGGCACCCCATGCCAGGTCGATGACCTGGCGGGCCTCGCCTGCCTGTGCCAACTTGTAGTCCACATCGGTCATGTTGGTGAAGGCGCGCTCGATTTCGGCCTTGGTGAAGCTGCTGTAGCGGGCGCGCAGGATTTCCTTGCCGTTCTTCAGGTCGCCCAGCGATTCCAGCGCCTCCACGCCGATCAGCTCCCCCTCGCGATCGTAGTCCGTCGCCACGATGATGCGATCGGCGGTGCGCGTCCGGCTGCGCAGGCTGGTCACGATCTTCTGCTCGGTCACCTGCTTCTGGATGCCGGCGTCAATCAGTTCGTGCAGCTTGTCTGCCTTCATGCTCCAGCGCTTGTGGCCCTCCTCGAAGTCCAGCTCGAGGATGTGGCCTCGCAGGCCCATCACGGAGGTGTCGTCGCCCTTCCAGACCATCTCGTACACGGGCGATCCCGCTCCAACCCGCCGCTTGGCGGTGCCGCCCGACAGGATGCGGGCGATCTGTTTGGCGGCGTCGTTCTTCTCGCAGATGATGAGCGTGCCCATGACCGAGCCGCTCCACGCGGGGGGTCTTGGAAAAGCGTTGTGGGGCGGGTCATCGGCTGCACTGGCAGGCAAACGGCTGCCGGCAAGTGCTAAGTAAATCGGCCAACCTTCCCGATCGTTGGTCCTCATGAAGACATCCTCTGCTGTGGCAGCATTCGCCGTGCTCAGCCTGCTGGTCGCCTCTTTTGGCGAGGTCGCTGACGCTGGCACGGGCACGGTTCAGCCGGGCGACATGCACAACGGCAGTTGCACGCTCAATTTCGTCTACGACGGCCTTGGTCCCAACGCCGGGAAGGTCTACTTTGGCACCGCCGGCCACTGCGTGAGCCTCGGACAGAGGGCCACCGTGCCGTCCCTGGGAGCCTTCGGCACCGTCGTCTATGACGGCAACGCGGGCACCACGGCCGGCGATTTCGCCCTGATCGAGGTCGACCCCGCCCGCTACGGGGCCGTCATCGCCGAAGTCCGAGGCCACCCTGGCATGCCCAACGGGCTGGCCACCGAGGCCACCGCCGGACCCGGTACGCCGGTTCGCATGAGCGGCTGGGGAACGCTCACCTGGGACACCCAGGCGGGTCGTGAAGACCGCGTTGGCGTCGTCACCAACCACGATAACGGCCGCGTGGGCCTGCTCGGAGTGGTCTCGGGCGGAGATTCCGGTGGCCCGTGGTTGACCTTTGACGGCCGCGCCCTGGCCAGCGTCAAGGGCGCCGATGTCGAGTTCTCGCTCGGCGGCGGCGGCAGTGGGTTGTATGCCGCAATGACCGGCCCCAGCGTGGAGAACAGCATCGCCCGGGCAACGGCTGCCGGGTTCCCCATCACACTGCGCACCGCCTAGGCCGCCCCAGGCGGGGGCCAGGCAAGGGTTTCAAAAGGGCCAGCCTATCTTCAGTGGCTGGTTTACATGAAAGTCCTCCTAGCCACGGCCATTCTCCTGCTCGCGTCCCTCGTGGCGTTCCCCACCCAGGCCGACTCGTCGGCCGTCCAGCCCGGCGATCTCGTTGAGGTAGCCGGCGCCCAGTGCACGCTTTCCTTCATCTACGACGGCGCGGGGGATGACACGGGGAAGACCTTCGCATCCTTGGCGGCCCACTGTGTGGGTGGCGTGGGCGACGCGGCCTCGACGCCGGACTTCGCCAACTTTGGAACCGTCGTGTTTGTGGGCGACGCCAGCGGCACGGTGCGTGATTTTGCCCTGATTGAAGTGGCCGAGGGGGTTCCCGTGAACGCCCAGGTGCGGGGCCATCCAGGTTTCCCGACCGGCGTTGCAACGGCCGCAGACACGGAGGCTGGCGATCTGGTGCTGATGAGCGGTTGGGGCCTGGCCTGGCGCCCGACGCAGCAGACCCGCGAGGACCGCGTGGGTGTCCTGGTGACCAACGACGGCGCCATTGCCCAGCTGGTCGGACCTGTGATGCAGGGCGATTCCGGTGGCCCTTGGATGACGTCGGATGGCAAGGCGTTGGCGCTGGTCAGCAAGATCATTACCACGCTCAGCGTTACGTGCTGCCCGCCGGATGCTTTTGGCCTGGTGGGCCAGGAGGGCCCGACCATCAGTGGCCTGATTGCCGATGCGGCAGCCCATGGGTTTGACATTGCGTTGCGTACCGCGTAGGGGCCGGGCGTGTCGCCGGGGTGGGCTGCTCGGCGCAGCCTCCTGGCTGGCAGACCTGACATCGAATAGATGAACGAGATACATGCTGTGATGGTGTGTCACACAATGTCTTTGTACGAACCACAGTGATGGTTCGTCGATGGCAAACATCAGCCACCATTTCACCGCCATGTTCGTTGCCGGCCTCCTACTCCTGGGAGCCGCCTCCGCCCCTGGAGAAGCAGCCACCAACTGGATTCAACCCGGCGCCCAACACGATGGCAGTTGCACACTCAATTTCGTTTTCGACGGCGTGGGAGCCAACACGGGCAGGGTCTTCATCGGCACCGCCGCCCACTGCGTCACCTCCGTCGGCCAATCGGTTTCCGCCACCGGCTACCCCAACTTTGGTGCCATCGCCTGGCTAGGCAACGCCGATCGGACCGCCTGGGACTTCGCCCTCATTGAGGTGCACCCCCAATTCCACTCCTTCGTCAACCCGGCCGTCAAGGGCCACCCCAGCTTCCCCACCGGAGCGACGGTGCCCACAGACACCTGGTTCGGCGACATCGTGCAGATTAGCGGCTACGGCCTCGGCTACGGCTGGACGACCCCGACGCAGGAGAACCGCCAGGCCTCGTTCCAGTTCGACGACGCCAACGTGTACTCACTGACGGGCCCCATCCACTGGGGCGACTCCGGCGGACCCCTCGTCCACAGGGACACCGGAAAGGCGCTCGGCACCGTGAGCCGCCTGTGCAGTGAGGAATACCTCGGCTGCTCCGAAGAGGGCCCGACGGTCCAGGGCATCCTGACCAAGCTCAGCGGCGCCGGGTTCCCGGTCGCGCTGCGCACCGTTTAGGCCCTCCCGAGCCTCATCCTTTTCCCGCCACGCCCCAGACGGCCACCGGGTGCTAACCTGACCCCGCGCCGCTGACGCACCTCGTGTCGATTCCAGACCAGCACGTTGCACCCAAATGGGTGCAACCGCATCTCACCCGGTGCTTGGCGGAGCCTGGCGACCCACAACGGATTAGTATCAGGCACAATCGTGCGGGGATGATGATCGTGGTCCCTAGACCTGCTCGCGCCGTCGTTGTGTTCGGCGTTGTAGCACTTCTTGCCGGCGGATTTGTTTCACCCACGCAAGCCGCCCTGAACTGGATTCAGCCGGGCGACGCCCACGACGGCAGTTGCACGCTGAGTTTCGTGTACGACGGCGTGGGCAGCAAGAACGGCAAGGTGTACATTGGCACCGCCGCCCACTGCGTCAGTCGTGTCGGCCAGGAAGTGTCAACCAGCGGCTTCAACCGCTTCGGTAGGGTAGCCTACATTGGCGACGACGACCAAACCGCCTGGGACTTCGCCCTCATCGAGGTGAAGGCGGCCTACCAACCATACGTCAACCCGGCCGTGAAAGGGCATCCCCACCTGCCCGTTGGTTACACCGTACCGTCGGACACCATCATCGGCGACAGCATCCAAATCAGTGGGTTTGGAATGGGCTACGGATCTACCACGTACACGCAGGAGAACCGCGTGGCGACCTTCCAAAGCGACAACAATGAGCGGTACGCCGTCAGTGGCCCGATCCACTGGGGCGACTCGGGCGGACCTCTGGTCCACCTCTACAGTGGCAAAGCGCTGGGCATTGTCAGCCGGCTTTGCATCGGCGCCTGCACCGAACAGGGCCCGACCGTTGAGGGAATCCTCAACAAGGCCGCCGCCAGCGGCTTTCCCCTCGAGTTGCGCACGGTCTAGACGCCCGCCAGACAACGCCAGCGCCCCCGGCGCCGTGCAGCAACCAGGCTGCATTGAGGTTTACTCGTAGCGCACGCGGCGCTTTTCGACGTGGCCGTCCTCGATGATCGTGGCGTACGGGGACGCTGTGCGCCGATGGAGTGCGAGGGCGAGGCCGGCATAGCAGACCAGGAAGGCCAGGTACAGGGCATTGACCCGATGCAAGGCCATGGCTGCAGCGCCGGCGGGGCCGGGGATGAACGCCAGCAGGGCGCTCAGCATCCCGAGGGCCATGGACCAGGCCAGTTCGACGCGGGGCACCATGAGCGCGTCGCGCAGGTGGAGCCGGTGCACCCTGTCGCGGCCCAGCCAGCCAGCGACCCAGAGCCAGAAGGCGGCGGTCGCCGTTTCCCCGGCGTCGATGAAGTCGGGTCGGTCCCCGCGGACCCAGAGCGCCACCCAATAGGCGCTCACCATGATGGTGGCCAGGCCGAGGAGGGTGTGGACGACCTGCATGGGCGTGGCGCGAGCCCAGGACAAGCTCTCGAAGGCGGCGACGAACCAGTGGGGAAGGAGGCCGGCCGTGACATCCGGGATGAGCCATGAGAGCAGGGAAGCCAAGCCTCCGGCTGCCAGGGGAACTGCCAGCACCGTAACCAGACCGCCAATGCGCTGGTGTCGACGGTGCAAGGCATCGCCGCGGCTCCGCTTCATCCGTCCGCCCCCCAGTACACGGTCTCGGGCCAGTGGCCTGACAGGTGGCAATTGTAGCAGCCGCCGGACAGGTTCTCGGGGTACGGTCCCGTGTCATGGCAGTAATTGCATGACTGGCCGCCGATGCGGCCGGTGTCATCCACGGGAATCTCTGCCTGGATGAACGGGATGTGCGTGGAGTGCAGGTCGTCGGGCCCGCCCAAGGGGCTGGCGAAAGAGTGACAGTCGGTGCACACGGACACGTATCCGTGCAGGTTGGATGGCACCAGGCCCTCGGGTTCTACGCTTGCCGCGCCGAGGTATTGGGACACCATGGGCACCCCCCAGCCCTCAGCGATGGCAGGCGTGATGGCCGGGTTGTGGCAGAAGCCGGTACAGCCCCACTTCTCGAAGATGAGCTTGTGGTCCCGGCCGTCTCCATCCAGGTCCTTGGTGCGGTTGAGCAACTCGATGGGGCGCACGGTATCCCGGTAGACGGGCGTGCCTGCCGGCCCGGTGAAGCCTGCCTGGTCGAAGGGTTGCAGCCAGGTATGGCAGTCGTCGTTGCAGCCGCCTTCGGGGAAGCTGATGTGGTCGCCTGCGTGGGGCTGGTGGCATTGGCCGCAGTCGCTGCCGGGGTCATGGGATCCGCGGCCATCGCCAGTCCAGTTGGCATAGCCCGCGCCCCGCTGGCGCATCCAGGACACCTGGCTCTGGCTGGACGCGTCGAATTGCATGGTCGGGGCGCCGACATCGTTGCCGCGGCGATGGCAGGTGGAGCATTGCAGGGCGCCGTGCTGACCCAGCCTTGATGCGGGGTCAGCCCCGGCTGCGTTGCTTCCCAGGCCATGACAGGTGGAGCAATCGTCGAAGTCCAGCCCCTTGATGGCCCCGTGCAGGTCTGCCTTGTGCAGGGCCTTCCCCGCGTGGCAGGTGGTGCAGTCCTGCGACAATCGCCCCAGGTCCGGGGCCGTCAGGTTGTGCGCGCCGCCGTGGCAGGTCTGGCACGAGTCCTCGTCAAAGGAGACATGGCCCAGCGCACTGAGCGACTGACCGTTGGCCGGATCGCCGTCATGGCAGCCAGCATCCGTGCAACCCAGAATGTCCTGGGGCGCCCGGTTGCCGTGGGTGACGTGGCACTCCCGGCAGTCCTCTTTGGCAACGAGGGAGTGACCGCTTGGGTTCTGGACAAAGTCGAGAGGCTTGTCCCGATGGCACAGGCTACAGTCGTCCTTTTCGAGAATGGCGTCGGGGAAGAAGTACCCTGTCGCGTTGGTTTGGTGTGGCGAGTGGCACATGGCGCACTGGGTCTTGAAGCGGTCATGCTCCTTGGGCAATTCCGCCTCGCGGCCGTCCCCGTGGCATTTGGTGCAGTTCTCGTCGGGTACCGTACCGACGGCGTCGGCGCCCCCCAGGTCGTCCGGGTCGTAGTCCCCGGTAAACCAGTACTTCCACACGTGCCGCGCCGACGTGACCATCAGGTCCAGTTGGCCGCCCAGGCCTGGCCCGGTGTGGCAATCGAGACAGCCGGCGGTTTCATTGGTCAGATGGGCGATCATGACCTGGTTGTGGCCGGGCTCGGCAAAAGTCAGGTAAGTAGGTTCCATGACGTGGCAGGTACGCACGCAGAATTCCGGCGATTCGTGGTATTCCCACAACTCGTAGGCGACGTAGGCGGCCCCCTGAATCCCAACGGTAAGCACCGCCACGAGAGCCAACTGGAAGCGCCCGGTGCGGCTGAGCCATGCCAGCGGCAGGGCTGTAAACAGGGTGAACAGGCCCGCCAGCAGAAGCAAGCCGGGAAAGCCGGGCATCTCGATCTTGCGCACCGGCTCTCCCTCTTGGGTGATCACAAAGAATGCCCCAGGAGCCACGGCTACGGCGAGCGCTGTCATTGCGAGTGCAACAAACAGGCTGACAATCCACGCGACTCCGGCGCGGCTGGCGCGCTGCCGGTCCATGGCCTGACCAAGCCGCTTGGCAAAGTGAAGCAGCAACCTGGTTCTTGCCGATGAGAACACCCCCCGGAGGTTAACCGATGCCGATGGGTGTTGTTGCCAATGCTTGGGAGGCTCCTGATCATCGGCGGCATCTTCTTATTGTCCTGGTCGGCGACGGCCCAGGAGGTCGCCCTCGTGCCCCTCGCCTACCACCCCTACCCGGACGACGCCGACCCTCTCGGGGTACCTTATTGGGTGCAGGGCGACCAGTCCTGGGGGTACTTCCAGGGCGCCTACGCACGCCTCGACCAGGACCGGGACGGGTTCGATTTCCCCAGCCTGGTCACCGATGGCATCAACCTCCTGGAGGGCGTGGCCGCAGGCGACCATGAATCCACCCTGGCGGCCTACCGTGGAGCTTGGCAAGAACGGCGTGCCGTGCCCAGTCCACTGGACTTGATGGTCAACACCTCGTCGGTGCAGGATGGCCTGCAGGTGACCGTGGCGGCCCAAGCGGCGGGCCCGGTGGACGACGCCGGATTGCGATTGCACTGGGCGCTGGCGGAGGACGACGTGTATTACCGTCCGCCCCCGGCGCTCTCCAATGGTGTGTTCGTGCACCGCTTTACCGTACGTGCCATCAACGACTGGCCGCCGGTGGCGGTTGACTTGGAGGATGGCCGTTTCGAGGCGCAGGATACGATTGCCCTCGATCCAACCTGGAACCGCGACCGGTTGTACGTGGCCGTTTGGGTGCAGAACCACGCTGAGGCCAACGGCGCCTTTGCCCTGGGCGAGGTGCTCCAGGCCACCAGGCACGATGTGGACGGACCAGCCACCCACCAGCCGGCAAGCATGCGGGGGGTTCTCATGGAGATGTTCACCGCCACCTGGTGCCCTGCGTGCCTGTTCGGCGACGAAGCGCTCAATGACCTGGCCGCCGAGGCCGGCTTCGCCTCAGAGGCGTACCGGGAGCCCCCGTGGCGCTACCTGCGCAGCCCCGAGTGGCTTCGCCTGGCAACGGGCGCCGGTTTGGGTGCGCTGCTTGGCGCGGCAACCCTGTGGTCGGCCCGGCCGGCCGCGCGGAGGCCGGCGTGAGCTCCACGGTTGCCGCGGTGGGCGAGGCGGCCTCCTGGCTGGCCCTGCTGGCGTGCCTGGCCGCGGTGGGGTTGCAGGCGCTGTTTCTGCGCGGCTCGACCAGGCTGCGCCGTGCCGCAAGGGCCGCGGCAGCGGTGGCCGTGGCAGCCTGCACGCTGAGCCTGGCCATCCTGACGGCAGCCTTCCTCCTTGGCGTTCTGGATATCGAGTACGTTTACCTGTACAGCCGTGTGGACTACCCGTGGTACTACCGCCTCGTGGGTGTCTGGGGCGCACAGAAGGGAACCATCCTGCTGTGGACCGCGATGACCGGATGGATGGCCCTCTGGACCTTGTGGCGTACCCGCGACGCGGCCGCCGGAGTCGGGGCCGAGGACGGGACCGGAACCGGGACCGGAACCGGGACCGGGACCGCGGCTGAGTCCCGTACGGCCCAGCAGCAGCGGACATTGGAATGGACCCACTTCTTCCTCCTGCTGATGTTCGTCGGCTTCCTCACCCTGGTGCTCAGGCAGGACACGTTTGCGGCCACGCCCGAGCGGCTGCTGGCAGCCAAACCCCTTGGAAACGGACTCAACCCCGTGCTTCTCAACCCCTACATCATCGTCCATCCGCCCGCCGAATTCCTGAGTTACGCGCTGGTGGCCATTCCGGCGGCGGCCGCCCTGACCCACCTCGCCGTTGGCCGCCGGGATTGGACCGCGGTGATCGCCAACGAAAGCCGCGTGGCCTGGCTGGCTTACACCCTCGGTCTGGGCCTAGGCGCCCTCTGGGCGTACACCACGCTCAGTTTTGGTGGCTATTGGGCCTGGGACCCCGTCGAGGTGGCCAACCTGATTCCCTGGCTCTTCCTGACTGCCTTCATGCACGCCAGGACCCACCACGAACGGTACGGCGCTTACCCCCTTCTGGCCCCCGTTCTGGCCATCTCCGCGCTGGCCTTCACCCTGATGCAAACCATCGCCACCCGCAGCGGCTTGTGGATCAGTGTACACGCCTTCACCGACCCCACCGGCACTTTCGCCAAGGACCCGTTCCTGCGCCTAGCCAACATCCTGACGGTCGAACCCATGGTGGCTGCCCTGACCGGCCTGCTGGCCGCCCTGGCCCTGGTGGCCGCAGGGTTGGCCGGTCGCCGGGCTGCCCCCATCCGATGGCTACCGGCGTACGCCGCAGGCTGCTTCGCCCTCGCAGGCGCCTTCCTGGCGGCCCCCGCAACGGCTGCCGGCGGCACGCTTGAGCTTGCCTCCATCGTGGCCGCTGGCCACACCAGCCTCGGCCTCTTTGTGGTCGGTGTGGCACTCGTGGCTCCCCCCGTGGCGGCCCGGGCCTGGGCCCAGCGCCGCATGTCCGGCGGCGCGGCCGACCCTCAGCAGGCGATGGCGTCCCCCACCACCGCCCGCGGGCTCATGGCCTGGGGACTGGCGGCTCTCGGCATCGGCTCCCTCACCGTGCTCCTGCTCCTCCTGCGGGGAGTCAACGGCCTCAACCGCGCCGTCTTCGACGATTGGGTGCCCATCCTGGCCCTTCCGGTAACCCTCCTGATGGTCCCTGCCTTCCTGCATGGCCTCCTCTCGCGACGAGCACAGGCCGGCGTCATGATCGCTGGTGCCGCTGCATCCGTGCTGGCGACCCAAATCTGGAATCCTTGGCAGGTCGCCCTGTTGGCACCCGGCCTCCTGGTCGGGCTGGGAAGCGGCGCCTGGCGATTGGCCGTGCAGGTGGCCCCCCGGTCGTCCCCCGGGCCCGCGCGCCTTGCTGCCGTGGCGCTGCTGGTAGCCGGCGTCGCCGGTCTCCTGCATTGGTCCAGCCCCCCTGCGGCCTTGCAGGTAGCCGGCATCGCGCTGCCCGACTCCCACCTGGCCCAAGCCCTCGGCATCGCTGCGTCTGCGGCGGTCCTCGTGGTGGCACCCCTGGTTGGCCAGGGCCGAAACCGCACCGCCACCGCCGTCGGCGCCTTCCTTGCCATGGGGAGCATCGGGTACGGTGTGGGCTTCCTGGCCGGCGCCGTCACGCTGGCGGCCCTCGCCAGCCACCCGGACTCCTTCCGCAGCCGTTCCGTCTGGCCCGCCCTGGCCGCCAAGCGAGCCAGTTACGGAACCTACGGCATCCACCTGATCCACATGGCCCTCCTGGTCCTGCTGGCCGGGTACGCCGCCAGTACCTACGCAGGCCAGGCGCCAGCCGAGGCCCTGACGGTGGGCCCCGGCGGTGTGGCCACCATGGGCGACTGGGAGCTCCGGTTCGCCGGCGCCGACACCGAGGTGGTCGATGGATCCGTCGTCGTGGTGGACATCGTCCTGGATGCGAGCCACCAGGGCCGCCCCGCCGGCCAGGCACATGCCCGCTTCCACTGGGTCGAACAGGTGCAGCACTACGACCCAGAAACGCGCATCCTGCGCCTGGGCACCCAGGACCTGTATGTGGCCAGCCTTGCCTTCTGCCGCGACCCCGGGGGCGCCTGCCGGGGTTCGGATCAGTGGATCGAAGCGCACGAGGACGGCGTCGGTCAACTGCCCGCGAACCTTGTGGTCACCGCCGTCGTGTTTGAAGCCCGCGCCCTGCCCCTGGTGGGCCTCGTCTGGGGGGGACTCAACCTGTTCCTGTTCGCCATGACGGTGGTCGTCGTGGCCCGGGCCCGCAGCAGCCGGACCGTCACCCAAGGCGCCGCGACCAGCTCCGGCAGCAGCGTGGAAGCGCGCCTGGAGCAGGAGTTGGCCGCACTCACCACAGAGGCCAGCGCGCCCCGACCCGGCGGGCTCGACGACCCCAGCTTTTAATGGGTCCTTCCCTCGGCGGCGTCCATGCGAAGCGCGACCGTCCTTGCCGCACTGGCTTTGGCCGCCCTCATGTTTGCACCCGCCCACGCCCAGCCGAGCATGGACAGCGATGCCGCCTACCTCGTGCGCGGCGCGCTCGGCAACATCCCCAGCACCGACGAGGTCGAACCCGACGGCTTCTGGAACCAGTACGAGGCCCGCCGCGTCCAGCACGACGGCACTCTGACCGCCGTCTCGTTCACGGTGCCCCCCGGCGCCCAGGATGTCCGCCTCACCTGCCAGTGCAACGGAACCATCAGCCGCGACGGCCAGTTGTACACGTACACCATTGACGACACGCAGCCCGCCGGCCCGGCTGAAGTGGTCTTCACCCACCGCCGCGCGGTTTCCACCGATGGATTCGGCTTCGCCGTCTCCGGCATCGCAGCACCGCTTCGCAGCGATGCGTCCCTGCGCTTCTACGTCCCCGAGAACTTCATCCTGGAAGCGGACGTCGTGCCCTCCGGCCCCCCGCTGCCGTCAACCTCAGCAAACCCTGGCCTGACGATCTACGTCTTCGACGGCACCCCCGCTGCCCCCCTCCCGGAGGCTGTCTGGTTCACCGCCTACCCCCAGACCCAGTCGGTTGAGCCGCCTCCGGCGGACGACGGCCTCGACCTCCTTGCTCTCCTGCTGGGCATCGCCATCGGCGTGGTCGTCTGGTACTTCCTTGTGGCCCGCGGGGTCGTGCAGGCCCGCCAGCGCAAACAAGTCGTCGCCAAGGCCGACCACCAGCAGGTTGCCGAGCGCGAAGGTCCCGATGTCCTGGAGGGCCGCAAGCGGGTGCTCATGGCAGGCCTCAAGGAGCTGGAACTGGCCAAGGCCAACCAACAGATCGAGACCGAAGTGTACGACCGCCTGAAGGCAGAGTACAAGAAACAGACCGTCACCGTCATGCGGGCCCTGGAATCGTCCAAGCAGGCGTAAGCAAGTCCGTGCGCCGGCCGCCGCGGCCTGCGCCCGCGCTCACGCGCCGCGAGGCCCTTCCCCGTGGAGGGCCCCGGCCACCGCGCCAGCCGCGCATGTCTTAAACCCCCACGGCCACAAAGGGTTGTTCGCCTCTGAGGCGGAGGGTTCGACTTGGCAACCGGCTTCGCTCCAGAGATGGTCGCATTCGGCGCAGTGGCAGCGCTCATCCTGGTGGGGTTCATCGGCAACGTCATCTTCGCCCGGTACCGCCTCAACGACACGCTCCTCCTGATCCTGGTGGGTGTTCTGGTCGGGCCGGTGTCTTGCCGGCTCTTCTCCGATTGCCTGGTGGCGCCATCTTCGCTGGAGGGCATCACTCCCATCGTCGGCCCCCTGGCGCTCATCCTGATCCTGTTCGACGGCGGCCTGGCGCTCAAGTTCCGCGACCTCGCCCACGGCGTAGGGGCCGCCATGGTCATGGCGATCACCGGCTTCACCGTCACCACGGCAGCCATCGGGGCGCTGGCCAGCCTGCTGCTGGACGTTCCCCTGATGACTGGGCTGATTCTGGGCGCCATCGTCGGCGGGACGAGCGCCGTGGTGGTGCTTCCGAGTCTGGTCCACCTCAAGACCAACGCCAAGACCACCACCGTGCTTTCCCTGGAATCAGCCATCACCGACGTGTTGGTGGTGGTCATGGCCTTCGCCTTCATCGCCATCGCCGTGGCGGGCCAGGGCCCGGACCCGCAGAGCCTCGCCGGCACCCTGGTGACCACGTTCATCGTCAGCATCGTCATCGGCTCAGCCGCAGGCGCCGGCTGGCTGGCCGTCAGCCGCGGTATCGTTCACAAGCAGTACGGCTACATGGTCACCCTGGGCGTCATGTTTGGCCTGTACGTGCTGGTGCAGTTCCTCCTGGAGGACGGCCCCGGCGGCGGGCCCCTGGCAGTTCTCGCCTTCGGCATCGTGCTGGGCAACGGCCAAAGCCTGGGACCCTGGTTCGAAAAGCGCGCCGATGCGACATTCAGTACAGGCTTCAAGCGCTTCCAGGCGGAAATTGCCTTCCTCGTTCGCACCTTCTTCTTCGTTTACCTCGGCATCCTGGTCGACCTTGACCTGCTGATCGATCCCGTCATTTTTGGCGTGGGGCTGGCCCTGTTCATCGCGCTGGTGGCCTCCCGCTACCTGGCCGTCGCGGCCACCACGCGGAGCCTCAAACTCAACGAAGATGGAGGCATCATGCTGGCCATGATGCCCCGCGGACTGGCCGCCGCTGTCCTGGCGGCCCAGCCGGCCGAGCAGGGTGTGGGCGGAACCGAGAGTTTCGTTGCACTGGCCTTCCTGCTGCTGGTTCTCACCAACATTGCCACCACGGTCGGCACGTTCACCCTGGAGCGCCGCCGCCGCGACGGGGAGAAGAGTGAGTCCACCACCAAGCGGACATACCTGCCGCGGGCCGCCACCGACGAAGAACTGGAGGAATCCAAACCGGTGCGCAAGAAGCGCAAGGGCAAGAAAACACAGGTCAAGGTGGTCGGGCGGGGCCTTGCACCAGCCAGGCGCAAGTAGCTCCAGGTCGGGGGGGTATGGCCCGGGCCTCGCTCCGGGCGCGCGCGCCAGGGACCTCGGTCAGTCGCTCCGGACGCTTTGAACGATGTGGACTTCCTGGAGCCGCCACGCCGTCGGCTGACCCCGCGATGGCGCCAGGCGTGCCCCGAGGTCGACAGCCGCCGCCGCCGCCGCCAGAGCAGCCGCACCCTCGATGGAAGCCCGATGGTAGGCCTGCAACGTCACCGTCACCTCCGCAGCCTCATCGGAGAAGGCCACATCCGTGAAACAATCCGTCAGTTGAAAGGGCGCCATGCCTGGCAGGATCAACGCCGCCATCTTGGCCGCCTGGAGTGCCGCAGCCTGCGCAGCAGCAACCGCCGCGGAGCGCGCTGCGTCATCGACGCTCGCCGGACCAGGCGCCACCAGCTTTGCCCGGGCAACCGTCATGTGGCGCCGGAGAAAAGCGTCGGTGACGTCGCCCAGCATCGCCTACTCCAGCGCCCGAATCATGGCCTGGGCCGCCTTTCGCGCCTGGCCAATGGCCTCGATGATGCTGCTTGGACCCAGCACAATGTCGCCGGCGGAGTAAATCCGTTCGTGGCTGGTGCGGCAGTCCTTGTCCACCTTGATGTCCCCCCACTGAGTCATGTCCACATGGCCATCCAGGGCCTCGCGCACAGCACTGGGGTTTTGGCCGACCGCCAACACCACCTGATCGGCGGCAAGTAGCAGGTTGCTGCCTGGAATCGCCTCCGGTCGGCGGCGCCCCGACTCGTCCGGCGGGCCCAGTTCCATCTGCGCGCACTCAACGGCCTTCACGCGGCCCTCGTCGTTGGCGAGGATGCGCATGGGGTTGGCCAGCAGCAGGAACCGGACGCGCTCGTCCTTGGCCTGCACGACCTCCTCGGGGCTGGCCGTCATCTGGCGGCGACCGCGGCGGTACACAATGTAGACACTCTTGGCGCCCAGGCGCAGCGCGTTGCGGCTGACATCCATGGCGGTGGAACCACCGCCAATGATGACGATGCGCTTGTCCTTCAGATCGTACTTCTCGCCCAGCTCCATCCTGCGCAGCCAATCGACGGCGTGGGCCACGCCTGGCAGATCCTCGCCCGGAACGCGGATGGACTTGGCGCTGTGACAGCCCACACCGAGGAACACCTGATCGTGCTTGGCCAGCAGGTCGTCCATGGAGTGTCCGGGGTCGCCGAGGCGCCAGCCGGTCTCGAAGACAACGCCCCACTCGCGCAGCTTGTCAAGCTCCTTTCCGATGACTTCAGGCGGCAGCCGGTAGTCGGGGATTCCGACGCTCAGCATGCCGCCGAGCTTGTTCAGAACCTCGTACACGGTGACCGCGTGGCCCTTGCGAATCAGATCGTAGGCGACCTGCAGTCCGGCGGGGCCGCTGCCGACCACGGCGACGCTCTTGCCCGTGGAAGCCGGCTTGTCGATTTGGGGCCACTGGCCGTAGTCGAAGGCGGCTCGCTTGAGCGAACAGATGGCAACGGGCTCGCCCTTGATTCCCACCACGCAAGCATCCTCACAGGGGTGGAAGCACGTGCGACCCAGTGTACCCGGCAGGGGATACGTCTCCAGGGCGATGGCCAAGCTCTCGTCGAAGTTGCCCTGCGCAATGGCCTGGATGTACTCCGGCGCCCGCGTGAGGGCCGGGCAAGCAAACGTACACGGCTTGGTCTTGCAATCGATGCAGCGCTCCGCCTCCTCGATCGCGAGTTTCCGCGTGTAGCCTAGAATTGCCTCGTCGTAGGTGGTGCGTCGCTCGACGGGGTCGAGCTCGGGCATCGGGACGCGGTTCGGGTTGAGCGCCATGGGCATCGCCGTGCCGAAGCTGATTAAAAGCAGCCTCCGGCGGAGGGGACCAGGGCCGACGATACAAGACCCCTTCGACCGACGCCTGGGCGGCGTCGACGCGCCCCACGGCCTCGTCGCCGATGGCGACGAGGCGAGATGGAGCACGAAGGATGCGACCTGTCACCCCACGGTTGAGAGCACCTGGGCTCGCCGGAGCCCCATGGCTGAGGGACGCGAACGGCGCGCTGCGCACTGGCTGACACCTCGGCGGCGCCGGCGGCCAGTCTTGCCGTTGCCGCGAGGGCTACGCGAAGCTCTGAGCGATGCGAGGGCCGATGATCTGGAGCAGGAACATGCCAAGGATGGCAAACGAGAGGACGCCCGCCGCCGTTCCGACCATCTTGTCCCTGCGCTCGGCATCCATGCCGGGCCGCAGCTTGGCGACCAAGCCGCCGAAGGCATCCCTGAAGATGTGGCCCCCATCCAG
>JBFIJP010000039.1:0-17306 GCA_041600695.1 Thermoplasmatota archaeon
GCTGGTTCCAGGCGCTTAACCCCGACGCCCACGCTGCCGAATGGTTGCGCGCCAGTGCGATTTGCCTGCGGGCACAGTGGCGCCCGCCGGCGGCCCGCCGCATGTCTTCCCGGGCAAAACCTGCGGCAGGGTCTACTCGCCTAGGACCCCGATCCGACGATACTCCCCACATCACTGAACCGGTAGGGGCTCGCGTAGCCGGCATAAAAGTGGCGGTCCTCCAGGGGGGCCAAGTCCGCGCCGAAGAGATCCCGGAGAAGGGTGCGGAACCCGTTGACGGGCGTTAAATCGTCGGGGATCGAGATGCCGGGCGCGTGATACGCTGCCAGGATGCCGTAACGCTCCTCCATGGCCGCCGCCAGGCGCGGGCCCGGTTCACCCGAATAGACGGGCAACGTGCGCGTTCCGAGGGCCGCCAGGCGAGACGCGGGGCCATGATCTGCCTGGATGACGATGATGGCGTCGGGAGATGTCTCCAGGATGGAAGCCACCAGGGCGGTGAGTCTGGCGTTAAGGAACTCCAGTTGGCCCAGGTAGCCGGCCCGATCGAGCCACGGATCGCCCGCCAGTTCCATTTCGCCCGCCCGGTTGGCCCCGCCTTCGGCTGCGTACACGAACGGCGGGTGGGGGGCGATGAGATGGGCGAAGGTGAACGTGGGCCCAGGCTGGGCTGCGACCGCTTCGATGGCATCTAGCTGACACGCCAGGCGGTCGCGCAGCGGGCCCCCGACGAGGCGATTCTCGAAGAGGCGCAGGAGCGTCGAGTGGATCAGTTCCATTGTGTACGGCGTGGGGCCGCCGCAATCGACCTCCTCCTCGAAGTGTGCATTGGACGCGGTGGCGCCCCATCCCGAGCTGACGTGGACCGTGTGGTAGCCGGCGCCGGTCAGGTAACGCAGGAGATTACTGTCCTCGGTGCGATCCAGCGCAGCCATCCAGTTTGCCGAGCCTTCCATCTCGGCGGCCAGGGGGTCCAAGTAGACCATGTTTAGCGTGGACGACAGGGAAAGTGCCGTCATCGGGTAGTTGGCGGTGGCTGCCGGGGCGACGCCGAAACCCAGCCCCTCTAGATCGGACAGGAAGGCACTGTTGTTGTAGCCGTAGACACTCTCCAGGACCTGGTTGGATCCATAGCCGTCGGGGATGATGTAATAAATGTCTGGCCGCGGGCCCGGTGCCGCGGGCTGCAATTCCAGGCGCAGCGCATCGGAGGCGGAGGGCGCGGCGGCGCTGAAAACCGCCGTGGCGCCGTTGAGAACAGCCAGACTTGCCAGCATCACGGCTGCAATGCGCGAGACATCACGCAGATTGGCCGTGCTTCGGGCCAGAGCCACCACCGCAGCCGCCGCGGCAGCCGCCAGCGGGATGGCCACCAGCAACTGGGGCCCCACGAACGTGCCGTAGGGAAGCCAGCCCACGGCCTGCACAGGGTCCAGCAGATACCCGAAGCCGAAGAAGGCAATCAGCAGGGCGGTTACCGCCAGGGCCGCGCGGTGGTGGTCCAGCCGACGGCGCAGCAGGAGCAGCGCAGCGCCGATGACGGCTTGACTGATGGCCAGGGGGACCAAGATGTGATGCCACGGCACCTGATCGGCGTTGGCGACGTACAGTCCCAGGACGGGCACCAGCCCAAGTCCGAGGGGGTACCAGGAGGCCAGGGCGTCCAACCGCCCCTTCCAGCCGCCAGCGGCGGGATCCACTCAGCACCGCTCCATCAGGTACAGCGTGCGTTGGCTGTCGCCCACCGCCCTTCTCTCGATGACCTTGAACCGGCTGGCGAAGGCAGCCTCGAAATGCTCCTGATCGTAGTGGGGGAAGACATCCTCCCGGTTGCGAAGCAGACGCTGCACCTGGGAGTCCTCCTTGGGAACAAATTCGATGATCAGGTGCCGGGCCGCCGCCTCCGCCAGGAAAGCCGCCACGCGATCCAGGGGCAGGTTGTTGCTGATGGCTAAGTGGTGGACCAGCGCCAGGGCCATCACCAGGTCCGCCGGGCCGCGGGCCAGCAGCCCGTCCCGTTCGGCGTGGTGCCAGCCCAGCGACGGGCTGGGGTTGGTCAGGTCCATGAGTAGCGGAAGCAGCGCGTCTTCCCCTTCGTCACGTGTCTGCCGGTACGCCACCTCAACGGCGGCAGGGTCCACATCGAAGCAGATCGTTGGAATCCCGCGCCGGCTGGCTAGGCGGCTGAAACGACCGACGTTGCCGCCCAGGTCCCAGACCCGCTTCGGGCCGGCGCGGCCGATGAACGCATCCACGATCGTTTCCTTGGCCTGCGCCGCCGAGTCCGAATAATTCGTGTCGGCGTAATAATCGCCCCACTCGGTTCCGGCCGGCTTCCACTCCAGGCGACGAATCGTGGATTGGAGGCTGTCGAGAACGGCCAGTTTGGCGTGCCTCGTCATGCGCATGGTAGCCGTGCGGCGCTCGCTGGAGGCATGCTTGGCCTGACTCTTGGCATGCAGATGGATGTGCGCCAGGAGACCCGGCGACAGGCGTGTCTTGCCGGGCAACAGCCGGCTCGCCAACTCCAGCGGGACGCCGTCGATGTGCAGCCGCATGAGGCCGCCAAGAGACACATCCGTGTGAGCCATCAGGGCCAGCGGCGCAAGGAAATGTTGACAGAATTGCTTGTACGCCACCCAGGGGGATCCCTCTTCGTACGCGCCAAAACTCAGGGTATCAATGAGAACAGGCCGGCGACCCGGGCGCGCCAGCAGGTTGTATGCGCTGGCATCGCGCAAGGTCATGCCGTGCTCCATGGCAAGCAACTGGGCTTCCAGGGTGACGAGGGCGGCATCCCG
This sequence comes from Thermoplasmatota archaeon, assembly GCA_041600695.1. Classification (GTDB taxonomy): domain Archaea; phylum Thermoplasmatota; class E2; order JACPAO01; family JAHFTW01; genus JBFJVP01. The sequence continues at coordinate 2,802 of JBFIJP010000039.1, forward strand.
GAGTTGGCTGAATGCCCACTCGTAAGGGTATGAAACAAAATCCAATTCCACGGGCCGCAGGACCCTGTGGGCGCCCAGTGAAACCCCTGAGTCGACTTCGTCGTGCGCCACCAGCAGATCGGCCTGCACGAGTTTCTCGTAAAGCCCGGAGCCCATCAATAAATCATAATCCGCAGCACCTTTGTTGGATACGTGTCGATGCAGAACACCTTCGGAGCGGAAGACGAAGCCCGAGGGGTCACGAAACGACGCGGCCAGTTCAAGGCTCATGGGCGGCGCGTCCAAACAGGCCTGCAACGAAATTCTTGATACGCCGCCAGAAGAGTTTCACGGCAAACGCGATGCCAAGGAAGGACGATACGAGCACCTGCCAAACAACGGCTCCGGTGCCGGGGTCGAGGTAGGCGGCTGCGGAGGGAATCAGCATCAGCGCAGCGCCGAGGATGATTGGAATTTCTCGAAGCAAACCCATGATTCAAGCCCCAGAGTGGCGGCCAAGCCAGAATTGATGATAAGCGTTTACCGCCGGATCAGCGCGCCGCGGCGGCATTCCCGACTATGGTCGATGGCCTGTTTTTGCGGCCTCGGCAATTGTCGTCCAGGGCGGCCTTCGACGGGCAAAACCCCCTGCGCTGGATTCGGGCAAATGCGTTAATCCGGCGCGCCGGATGGCGTGGCGTGGCGAACGACGGCTGGCATCCCCCTGATCTGGGCAACAAGGTGGCATTGGTGGCGGGCGCCACGCGGGGGACAGGGCGCGGAATTGCCCGAGCGCTGGGTGAGGCGGGCGCAACGGTCTATTGCACGGGCCGAACCACCAGGGCCCAGCAGTCGCCGATGAACCGACCGGAAACCATCGAGGATACCGCAGATCTGGTCACCGAGGCGGGCGGAACGGGAATCGCGGTGCAGGTGGATCACTTGGACACCGGCCAGGTGCGCGCCCTTGCGGCACGCATCCAGGAGGCCCAGGGCGGGCTGGATTTGCTCGTCAATGACATCTGGGGTGGCGACGCCGCCATCGACTGGGAGCGCCCGTTTTGGGAAACCGATCCAGATGTGGCATGGCGCGTGATGGAGAATGCGGTGCGAACCCATATGACGACGGCGTGGGCCATGGTGCCGCTGCTGGCGCGCCGGTCGGGCCTGCTGGTGGAGGTGACCGATGGGGACACGTACCAGTATCGCTGCCAGGTGGTCTACGATCTGGTCAAGACGACGATCATCCGGCTCGCCTATGATTTGGCCGCAGAGGGTGCCAAGGCGGCCAAGGGAGGTAACGGCAACGAGAAGCTCGCCGGTGGCGGCGATGGCGGCTTCCACGCGCTGGCCGTGACGCCGGGTTTCCTGCGCAGCGAGGCCATGCTGGAGCACTTCGGTGTGACTGAGGCCAACTGGCGCGACGGCGGAGCCAAGGACCCCGATTTTCTTGCCTCCGAGACGCCCCTGTTTGTGGGCCGTGGCGTGGCGCACCTGGCCGCCGATCCGGATGTGGGCCGCCGCTCCGGGCGCGTGTTTGCATCCTGGACCCTGTCGGACGATTACGGATTCCCCGACGCCGACGGCAGCCGGCCGCACTGGGGCCGGCACTTCACGTCCCGTTACGGTAAGGACCGGTGGCGCCCGCTGGATGATACCTTCTACGATTACTGGAAACCGGTGCTTTAGGAGTTGCCGGAGCCGTTGTCCTGCCAGACGGCCAGCACGGCGCCGCCGGGTTCACGAAAGACAGCCATGCGGCCGAAGGAGCCGACGTCCATGCGGGGCTGCAGGACCCGGCCACCCGCCGCCTGGATGGCGGCCACGGCTTGGTCCACGTCCTCCACGGCGATGTAGTTCAGGGTGCCTACGGGCGCTTCGGGTTCCATGGGCGGCGTGATGCCGCCGCAGGTCTGGCCATTGACGCCCCAGGCGAGGTAGGGTTCCCCGCCCGGGCCATCCACCTGGGAAAACTCCCATCCGAAGGCTTGGGCGAAAAAGGTCCGACTGGCAGCCACATCCTTGCTCACGATTTCGGTGTGGCAGATGCGACCGGGGGGCGCGGGGGAAGGCGTCGTCTCGCCCATGAGTGAACGCGGTTGAGTTGGGCGGGGGAGAGTGATGGTGTTTTGCATCGGTGCCGGCATCTGGCAGCGGCGCCCGGCCAGGCATGTCCCAGAACCTTGATGGGCGCTGTGCCCGGCCCGGAGTGGAACCGATCGGAACCGATCGAACTCGGACGGCAGCCTGCACATGGCGCCCGCCGCCCGTGGGTTCGGGCGCTTGACTCCCGGCCGTGAGGCCGTTGCGACCCACGCCGCCGGGGGGCTGTGAGAAAAAGGCGGATGGATGGGTCCGACGAGGCGGGCGGGACATCATGCGCCCCGCGCCCGCCTCGGCAGCAGGTCCTATTTGTTGCCGCGGACCAGGAACAGCACACCAACGGCGGCCGTGAGAATCTGGAACTCCGCGCCACCACGCATGAAGTGCCACTCGGGCAGGTGCACGATGAAGGCGGCGCCCAGCATCACAACGGCAATGGCGAAGCCGGCGAAACGGGTCAGAAGGTCCGCGTAGTCGTGCTTGAGGCCACCGGCAAGGATGGCAGCGCCCGCGGCGGTCTCGGCCAGGGCCACGAGCCAGAAAACCAGGCCGGAGCCGAGGAACATGGCGTCGAGCGCCTCCTGCGGCGGGGTGCCGGCCCTCAACTTGTCAACGCCGTGGTAGAGGAAGATGGCCGCCAGGCCCAGGCGCGGAAGCCAGTGTACGTGGGGGGTTGCCGGAGCCATCTTGTTGCTCAATTGGTTGGCGAAAGCTGTTGCCATACGGGCCATGGAACCGGCGCTGCGGTTGACCCTTTGCCACGGCGGTTGAAGGTTGCCTACAACGGGATGTACGGGACGTGGGCGCCCCAACCGGCGGCGCCTGGAGAGGTCACGCCTGGCTTCGGCCAGGTAACAGGACGATGGCGGCCACGGCAGCCAGCACCATGGCCAGCGCCGCGGCGAGGCCCCAGCCCAGGGGTTCCGACGCTGCGCGGCTGCCGCCCGGGAGGCAAGGAATCGGGGCCGAGGGCGGGGTGGAACCCCGGCGAGGCTCCGCTGACGCCGCATCACGTCCCACGGCCCTTGCGGCCCGCCATCAAGGAGGCAGCGCGTAGGCCCCGCCTCCCGTCACGCCGCTCGCCGATCGTGCTAGCCCGCCAGCGATCCAGCGGTCCCAACGCCGCCGGCCTCCGGCCGTCGGCGTCCGCCCTCCACCCCCTTCGCGGCCCTTCCTGCCAGTTGGCGCGCCGCCGAAACGCCGTGGCGTCTCCTTTGGTTTTGAAATCATTTCTAGGCGACGCCAACAACGGGCGGCGTGCACCGACCGACCATCGCCCCCCGCACTTTGCGCGTGCCGCCCATCAATCCACTCGGCACGTACCAAATCTTTGCATAGTAAACGATGAATCCGGCATCGCAACGGCGCTCACCGGAGAACCCCCGAATTGCCGTGCAAGCAGGAACCGCAATGCCCCGAACCGAAACGCCACCCCTTCGCGCTCTCAAGAAACGCGTCCATCGCCCGCAGCTTGCCGCGGACGCTCCGAGCGCCAACAACACCCCTATCGAACAAGTCGAACTAGAAGTGAACGGACAAGGCATCGTTTCTTTTGTAAATAACGAACGAAACCCCTTTTCATGGACTGTCACAGACGCCGGCGACATGGAGGGTTTACGGCTTGAAGTTGCGAAAGACAAGGTCGTTATCTATGAGCGCCGGGAAGGGTCCTGGGAAATTGCGCACGAGTACCCGGACCCCGCTTCCGGGCAAGCCCGCGACGAACAAGGCCGCCCCTCGACCGACCAACCGCCAGAGGCCATCGGCCTGGAGGCGGGCACCTGCCAATACTGGTTCAGCCTCGATTGTCATAACCGCCGCATTCGGTACGGAAAGGGAGAGATGCGCCTGCTCACTACGCTGGTCGATCATCCCCTCGCCAGCGACCAGCCCGACGCCTACGCATGGATTCACGACGCAAAGCTGGTCCAACTTGAGCCGCCAAAGGAATGTGACGTTGAGGTTTGGCGCGACCCGGTCACGACGGAGCCTCCCCTTCGAGTCGTCCCAACGAACCAGATTACGATGGATGACATCGCCCTGAACAACGCGGCCGTCTCCGCCAACCTGACACCCGCCTGCCAGAAATTGTACGACAACGTTTCCGGAGCGAATTTTCGACTGGACACGGCAGACTTTCCCGAGTTCGTGGATGCCATACAGGCAAGTATCCGGGATCCATCCGGCTGGTGTCACAAAAAGCTCGAAGAAAAGCAGGGTGACTTCAACACGGCCGCGACCGGCCACGGCGGCGCCCGTGCCGCTGAATCCGTCGGCGGTGAAATCGAGGACAAGGAAACGTATCTGCGAATCACGATGGGTGTCAACCAAGGGGACTCGCCCGGGATACCTTATGTCATGGAGATCTGGCCCGGGGGCCACTACTCTCCCATCCACAACCACGGGGGGGCCAACGCCATTATCCGCGTCTTGAGCGGAGAGATTACCGCGCGGCTTTTTCCCCGGCTTTCTCCGGATCTCCAAGAACAAGAACGGTTTGCCGAGAAGGTCTTGCGCAAGGACGATGTCACCTGGATCGCACCCGGCTTGAATCAGATCCATCAATTGTACAATCAAAACGAAAACGGGCCTGCTTGCATTACGATCCAGTGCTACATGTACGGGGAGGATGACACAATGCACTACGAGTACTTTGACTACATCGCGGCGGGCGAGATCAAGCAATTCACGCCTGACACCGATATGGATTTCTTGGAGTTCAAGAGGCTCATGAAAGCGGAGTGGGAAAACCGCTCCCGTACTTTGCCGCCTTGAGGCCCTTCAAGCGAATGCCGAAGAGGCAGAATGACTCGGAACCGCTGGGCCCGCGCGGCGCCGCGTGCCCGGCTGCTGGCCGCCTTGCCACTAGACGACGATCAGCCGGTAGACCAAACCGGCGGCTGTCGCGAGTGCCAGGGTCAGGAGGAGATTCCAATGCAGACGCAAGAGCGCCACGGCCGAGCCTAGCCCAATGGCCAGAGCGGCCCAATCGAGCGCGGCGATGTCGGGCACCAGGACCTTCAGCGGGCCAAACGACTGCTCCACGCTGCCAGGAAACAGGACATGGAGCGCGAACCAGACGCCCAGATTGAGCACCACACCCACCACCGCAGCCGTGATGCCTGACAAGGCGTGGGTTAGCGACGCCCGGTTGCGCAGGCTCTCAATGTAGGGCGCTCCGAGGAAGATCCAGAGGAAGCAGGGCACGAACGTCACCCACGTCACGATCACGCTTGCCAGCACGCCTGCAACCATGGGGTCGAAGTCCCCGGGATTGCGGTACGCGCCAAGAAACGCAACGAACTGGACCACTTGGATGAGCGGGCCCGGGGTCGTTTCCGCCATGCCGAGTCCGTCCAGCATCTCCCCCGGCTGGAGCCAGCCGAAGTCCTCCACGGCGCGCTGCGCGATGTACGCCAGCACCGCGTACGCGCCGCCGAAGGTCACCACCGCGACCTTGCTGAAGAACCACCCTTCCTGAACGAGAACGTGGCCGACGCCGAGGCCCAGCGCCAAAATGCCGATGGGCAGCCACCAGATGGCCAGCCAGGTGGCCGCGACGCGGAGGCTGCGCCGAGTGCTGGGCTGCTCCAGGACGGCGTCATCCGAGATCAGCGGCGCTGCCCCCTGCGCGCCGGCAACCGGGCGCGAGGCCGGCGCGAACCATCCAGGCCAGCGGCGCCCAGCGGCAAGGCCCACCAGCCCCGCGGCGACGATGATGAGCGGAAACGGCACATCGAACAGGAAAATCGCCAGGAACGCGGTCGCCGCCAGGGCAATTAGGACGCCATTTCGAAGCGCCCGCCTGCCGATGCGAATGACCGCCTCCACAACCACCGCCAGGATGGCGGCTTTGAGCCCGAAGAACAGGGCAGGCACGAACGCGGTATCCTGGTAGGCGGCGTAGGCCACGCTCAGGACGAGGATGCTGATGAAGCCGGGGAGAACGAACAGCCCGCCGGCCACCAGGCCGCCTCGTGTGCCGTGGAGCAGCCGTCCGATGTAGGTGACCAGCTGCATCGCCTCCGGACCCGGCAGAAGCATGCAATAATTGAGTGCGTGAAGAAACCGTTTTTCACTGATCCAGTTTTTTTCCTCGACCAGGATGCGGTGCATGACCGAAATCTGCCCCGCGGGGCCGCCGAAGCTGTGGATGGCGATGCGAATCCACACGCGCAACGCGTCACGGAAGGGAACGAGGGGCGCCTCGGACACGGGCCGCCCATGACGGCCAACTAGATGAAGAAGGGAATCCAGCGCGCCAGCCGCATCCGCCTCACCATCCGCACCCGCCGCGCGGGGCGCACCCGGCGCCACCGGCGTGCTACAGTTGGCCACGAAGGTCTGCTTCGGCGTGAGGCCGAACGACGCCAACCACGGCGACCTCATTTCCCGAAGGGTCACGAAACACGCGGCAGGGTCCGTCCGGAATCTCGACGCGTTCGCCGACCGGGCCCCAGCCGCGGGAACGCAGATCCGCCTCCGTGGCCTCTAGGTCAGGCACGCCGAAGATCGGTAGAACACTCGGAGCGGGGCGGTGACCTGCAAGGATCCAAAGAGGCCCTTCAGCCACGCGGACTCCGGCCACCCGGGTACCGAAATCAGTGTGGTCCCACTCCACGGAAGCACCCACCACATCCCTCCAGTAGGCCACGTCAGCCGCCACGTTGCTGCTGCCAACGTACAGATAACGCAGATGCCCAAGCGGCTTGCCCATGCCCCGGCAGCCGGCCCCGGCTACAAGAGGCCGCTCACAACGGGAACACGATGCTGATCATCACCGGGACAACCACTGCGAGCAGGAGATTCAAGGGCCCCCCCACCCGGGCGTAATCGCTGAATTTGTAATTACCCGGCGCGAAAATCATGGTATTGGTCTGGTAGCCGATGGGCGTCATCATGCTGGTGCTTGCTGCCAACATGACCGTCAGCGCCACCGGGCGCGGGTCGATGCCAATGCCAAGCGCCGTCGTGACAGCAATAGGCACCAACAGCACGACGCTCGCGTTGTTGCTGGCCACTTCTGTGATCATGCTGGTGGCTGCAAACAGCAGGATCAGGAAGGCCAGCGGCGGAAGCCCCGCACCGGCAAAGATCAGGCCCTGGGCCAGCAGCGCCGCAGCACCGGTTTTCTCCAACGCCAGACCCAGCGGAATGATGCCGGCGAGCAGCAAGACCACATCCCAGCGGATGCTGCCAATGAACTCGTCCATGTTCAGGCAGCCCGTGATCACCATCAGCGCCGCCCCGGTGAGGGCTGCAACACTGATGGGCAGCCAGCCGAAGGCGCTCACAGCGACCACGGCGGCCACGATGGCCATGGCGTGGGGCAGCCGGTTGGTTCGGTACACCGCCCGCTCCCGCTCCCGCGTGACGTACAGGCCCGGCTTCTCCCGCATGCGCTCCAGGGCCGACGGCTCAGCCTGAACGAGCAGGACATCGCCGGGGCGCAGGCGTGCCTTGCTCGCCGACCCGATCTGGGGCTTGCCCTGATGCCGGACGGCGAGCACAATTGCCTGGTAGCGGCCGCGAAAGTCAATGTCGGCGACGCTGCGGCCAATGTACGGGCTGCCGGTGGTGATCACCACCTCAGCCGTCACCAGGTCCGTGGTGTTCTCCAGTTGCAACGGGTGATCGATCTCGGGCACCGCGTGGAGGCCCACCTCATCGCCCAGCGCCACCAGGCGTTCACGGCTCGCCATGATCAGCATCGCGTCCCCCACCCGGAGTTTCATTCGCGGGCTGGGCCCATCCGTCCTCTGACCCTCGCGTGACAGGCGCAACACTTGGCAGCCGCTGCGAAACGACAGCCCGGCCTCGCGGAATGTCTTGCCCGCCAGCGGGCTCTCTTCGGGGATCGTGAATTCGCCCAGGAAACCCCCCAGGTCGAACCTCTCAACGGCGTCGCCGCTGCCGCGGTCCGGCAGGAGTCGCGCCCCGACCGTTAGGTAATACGCGAGACCCACCAGCAGGGCAACCACGCCCACTAAGGTGAACTCGAAGAAGGCAAACGGCTCAACGCCCAGCCGCTCAAGGGTGGCATTTCCCAGCAGGCTGGTGCTGGTTCCGATGATGGTGAGCAGGCCGCCCAGCATCGCCAGGTGGCTGAGTGGCATCAGCAGCTTGCTGGCACTCTGTTTGCCTGCCTTGGCCATCTCCACGGCGGCCGGGATCATGACCGCGACCACCGGGGTGTTGTTGACGAAGCCCGAAATGGGGCCCGAGGCAAGGCCCAGCGCGAAGATCTGCTTGCGGTGGTTGCCGCCGGCCCAGGCGCTCAGGCGTCGGGTGAGCGTGTCCACGGCGCCGCTGCGCTGAATGCCGGCCGATAGGACGAACATGGCCATGACGGCCACGGTCGCCTGGTTGCTCAGGCCCGAGAGACCCTCTTCTGGCGTGAGGATTCCAACCACCATCAGGACCACGGCAGCCAGCAGGGCCGTAAGGGGAATCGGCAGGATTTCGCGGAAGAACAGGACGCCCAGGACGCCGGCCAGCACCAGCACGATGACCATGTCGAGGGTAAGCACGCGGCTGCGGATGGCGCCCGCCAACTCAAGGTTCTGCCGGCTTGGCACCTTCGGGGCGAGTGGCGATGAGGCGCCCGCGGCAGGCGGGGCGTGGGGCCGAGTTGGCAGGAAGGGGTGAAAGGAAAAGGCAGGCAAAGGCGGGAAGAAGGTGAAAGAAGGCTCCGGGGACTACGACGCCGTTACGGACACGTCGTCGACGCGCCACCCCTCGTAGTTGTTGTACGAGCCGTCAATCGAGTCGCCGGTCCAGCGGACCCACAGGTTGCCGCCAGCGCAGGCGCTGACGTCGTAGGATGCCGCGGTGTACGTCGAAACGTTGGGGTTGCGGCTGTCCCACTGCTGCATGGTCGTCCAGGTGCTGTCGTTGCAGGACCGCTGGACGGTCAGGACATCGTAGGCGCCGCCGGAGTAGGTCTCGGTGACAAACCGGTGCATGAAGTCCAGGGTCGCGCTCGTGTACCCAGCAAGGCTGATGGCTGGCGTCTTGGCCCAGTCGAAGCCGGTGTCGCCCACGTTGTACGTGCACAGGCCGCTATCCGCCCAAACCAGATGGTAGGCGGGACTGTTAGGACTGCTACAGCCGGTGTTGAGGTGCCACAGTGTGCCACCGCCGTTGGTAGTCCACCCAGGGGCCGCGCCAGTGTCGAAGTTCTCGCTGAACACGACCGTAGGGCCGCCGGCGTCCGTCTCGTCGTCATCGTTGGCGTCGGTGCAGCCCGGATCGGCCGGGTAGTCGGTCAGGCCATCGCTATCGTTGTCAACGCCGTCGCTGCACTGGGCAGGGGGCGCGTTGAACTCGTCGTTGTCGTTGGCATCGGCGCAGCCCGGATCGGCCGGGTAGTCGGTCAGGCCGTCGCCGTCGTTGTCGATGCCGTCGCTGCATTGTGGCGCCGGCCCGCCGCCACACTCGGCGGCGGTCACGGCGTTGGCGTCCACCAGGCCCGCGCCCTGCTTGTTGGAGGTCAGGCCAATGTCTTCGGCCGTACTCTTCAGGAGGCTCTCCATCTGGGAGAACGTCAACGAGGCATCGCAGGCAAGGGCCAGTGCAGCGACGCCTGTCACGTGGGGGGCGGCCATCGACGTTCCCGACAGGCTTCCGTAGCCGCTGGCTCCGCTCGTGGTGGACAGGATGTTGCTTCCCGGCGCAATGACGTCAATCTCGGGGCCCTCGTTGCTGAAGCTGGACTGGGCGTCCGAGCTGGTGCTGCTGGCCACGATGATCGTAATCGATGCCTTGGACTTCCAGGGCTGGCCCACGCAGTTGCTGCACGGGCCGTCGTTGCCTGCCGCCGCCACATGGATGGTGCCGAGGTTGTGGGCGTACTGGATAGCATCCAGGATGCCGGTGCTGGAGCCGCCGCCCCACGAGTTGCTTGAGAGGTGGGAGCCCTGGTCGGCCGCGTACTGGAGGCCGTTGATCAGGGCGTTGGTGTCGCCGCTGCAACCCAGCCAACCGGGGTAGAACGCCTTGATGGGCAGGACGGTGCTTTGCGCCATGCCAGCGATGCCGACGCCGTTGTTGATGGTCGCACCAGCGGTTCCGGTGGTGTGGGTGCCGTGGTAGGAACAGCCGCTCTCGTCGTTGGGGTCGTTGTCGTTGTTGACGAAGTCGTACCCCTGTAGGTAGCGGGCGATGTCCTGGTGGCCCTTGTTGAGTCCCGAATCGATGTGGGCCACCTTCACCGCCGTGGAGCCCAGGGTGCGGTCCCAGGCGGCCTCGCCGCCGATGCGCTTGGAGCCCCAATGGCCAGCGTCGTTGTAGCGCGAGTCATTGGGGACGAAGTCGGCGCGGGCGTAGAACGGATCGTTCCATTCCACGTAGCGGACGTTGGGATCGGCCAGGACCGCGGCGCGCACGAGGCTGCCGTCCACGGCCTGAACCAGGAAGAAGTTCAGCCGGTCATTGATCGCCAAAATAGGGAAACCTGCGTAGGTTTCACGCTCGCCAGGTAATTCGTGGAACCCGACGAACCATTGATCCGTGGCGCGGGCGCCGGCAGCAGGATTCTGCTCTGACGCGGTGGTCACAAGAGCAACAGGCTGGCGATCGTCTTGGACCTCAAGGGGCATGTTGGACGGTTCGGCGAGCGCCAACGGAACGAAGGCCAAGGCCACCGCGACGCTCAGGAGTTTTCGCTTGTGCATCTGGATCCCTTCTGGTCGCAGGGTCATGCGCGTGCCTCGGCATGCCGGCAACCAGAGCGGCAGCCGGGGGTCCTGCGTTAAATATCTGGGGCTGCGAAACGAAACGGTTGCAGCGGGGCCAACGAGCCGGGTGACTCAGCGCCGGCGGCCTTGGCGCTGCCCGGCAACCCCCGCCACCAGCAGGAGCAGAAGGATGGCCATCGACGCAAACGGTGTGTCGTGGCTGCTCGTCGGATGGCTGCCTGCGGGCGTCGATGCCCCGCCGCTGGTGTCGATGACGGTGACGGTCACGTCCCGGGCGGAACCGTCGATCGTCGCCGAAGTGATGGTGCGGTCGGTGATGTTGCTGCCTCCTCCGGGCCACTCCAGCCGGTAGGCCGCGAAGTCCGTTACCAGGGACGCTTCCCATTCCACCAAGCCGCCGGGGCCGAGTCGCACCCAGCCGACGGGCGGGGGCGGGCGAAGGTTGGGCTCCACGAGATGAACCTGAGAGTTTGCGGCGAAATCGGCCCGGCTGGTGGCCCCGCCCGGCCAGGTCACCCGGATGGTGCCTCCGGTGGCCGTACCCAGGCCGAAGAGGAGGCGCTCCTCGTTGCTGCCAAGGTAATGGCCGCCACCGTGGCGCTGGTCGTGCAGCAGCAGGGCGGCGTCGGGCCCGTGCGCTTCGACGACCACCGATGCGCCAATGGCGTCCCGGTTGCCGTCTGTTGCTTGCAACGCAACGCGAAGCCAGTTGCCGGCGCGGGGGGCTTCGGCGCCATCCTCGCCATCGGCGCCCTCGGTGCCTGCGGGGCTGCCGTGGCCGCCAAAATCGAGCAACCGGGGCCGCCGGCTGGTCTCCTCCCACGAGTGGAGCGTGCCGACCAGAATCTCCGGATAACCGTCGTCGTCGTGGTCAGCCACCGCCAGGCCACGGTAGTTTCCGTGGCGCCCCTCGCCCCAGGGCCAGCCCGTCGAAGTATCCTGGACGCTCAGGCTGCCGTGCTCCTGTTTCCACAAGAGGATGGGGCCCGGATCGTTGGGCGCCTGGCCGCCCGTGACCACGATGTAGTCCTTGTCGCCGTCCAAGTCGATATCCACGAAGGCGCCGCCCCACCGGCTGCTGGAGGGTTCGGGGCCCAACCCGAAAGACTCCGCCGAATCCCGCCAACGACCGTCCGGCTGGCTGAGGTACAGCGCGTCGGCTTCGCCGTGCAGGTGGGTGGAAAGGAAATCCACCCGGCCGTCACCGTTCAAGTCGTCCACCTCCACGCCCATGCCGGCCCGGTGGCCCATGACTCCGTCCGACCGAAGGCCATGGTTGTCGACGGCCCAGTCGCCTGCTACATTGCGGAAGGTGCCGTCGCGGTTATTCATGAACAGGGCCCCAGCATCCATATCGTTGGCCACCCAGAGGTCAATCCAACCATCCAGATCGACATCGGCCGCCATGACCCCAAGGCTCCGGCCCAGCGTCCCCCCGCCATTGGTGGCGACCCCGGCCATGGCGGCCACATCGGTGAAGATTCCGCCGTCGTTGCGCAGCAGACGGTTGGCCTGCCCGAGGCAATAGATCGGGTTGGCGTCAAATTCCCGCTGGCAACTTGAGAAGGGAAATTGTGCGTATCCGGCGACGTACAGGTCCAGGTCGCCGTCGTTGTCGTAGTCGAGCCACGCCGGCGCCGTCGACCAGCAGCGTTCGAGGGAACCGTCGCCGGTCTCAAGGATGGGGTTGCATGGCTCGCTGTGGGCGCCCGTCGACGCGCCGCTTGCCCTCGCGCGCTGCGTGACGTCCTCGAATGCCGTGCCGCCGAGGTTGCGCAGCAGAACGTTGGGGCGGGGCGCGTGGGGCGTCACGACGAACGTCAGGTACAGATCACTCCACCCGTCGTTGTCGTAATCCCCCCAGGCGCAGCCCTGGCCGACACCCACCACACCCAAGCCCACGCCGGCCGTCACGTCCTCAAACCGGTAGTCGCCCGCTGGGCCGAGGTTCCGGTACAGTCGCGCCCCGGCGCCGTGGGTTCCGGGAAAATTGGTGAACAACGCGTCCGGGTGGCCGTCTTCGTCGAAGTCGCCCCAGCAGACTCCCCCGGCAGTCGCCTCGTAGAAGGCAAATTGTCGCTTGCCGGGGCCCGCGTGGGAAATTTCGTGCTCGAAATCGATTCCTGCTTCTTCTGCAATATCTGGGGCCGCCGAGGCTGGCGCCGCAGCAGCCAGCACGATCACAAGGAGGGCGGCCCGCCGCCTCATCCCCTCCGCCTCGATGCAACGGCCACCGCCATAACTCCCAACGCCACGACGGCGAAGGCCGGACCGGGCGCCTCGCGGGAGTCTTCGACGGTGAAGATCCAGGCGGCTCGCCCGGTTCCTCCAGCGACGTTGGTTACCTCAACGCTGACGCTATGCAAACCGGGCTCCAGCGGGCCCACCAGGATGCTGAGGCGGCCGGCTTCCACCGTGAAGCCCTCGAAGACCTCCTGTTTGTCCACGAAGAGGCGTACACCTTCGCGGGTGATGGGGGATTCGGGGCTGGTCATTTGGGCCTCGATGGCTACGTTGGGGCCGGCCACGGTCGATTCGGGAACGGGGGCGATGGCGACCACTTCGGGAATGGGTCGGTACGGTTGGGCGGCGGTGCGCACCATGAAAGTCGGTGCCGTGGCCTCGTTGCCCGACCAGTCGGTGAACACCACCGTGACGTTGTAGTCCGTGTCCGCCTGCAACCCCTGCACCGGGTATGTCTGTTGCAGCGACGGCAGGGGCGTCGGGAAGGGAACCACTTCGCCGTCCGGCCTGGCCACCTGGACGCTTCCGTAGGCGAATTCATCGGTGGTCGTTTCCAACATGAACCCGATATGGGTGATGTCCGACGGTTCCCCCACGGTAAACACCGGGGGCGTCACGTCTCTTCGCAGGCTCAACGCGGCTGGGCCGGGGCCGGGAATGCCCAGTCGGTACGTGAAACCCGTCTCGTCCTCGGTCAGGTTGTAGACCCGGGCAGGCGAATCCACTTCGCTTACGTCATGGCGGGTGAGCGGCTGGAAGAAGTGCGGATGCAGGTGCTCCTGGCTGGGGTGCTGGGCCGCGTCGTCCAGCTCCGGAACCAACTGCCGGGGTCGCTCGATGTCGAATCCGGCATCCACCCGGATTTCAAGGATCGTGTAGTCCTTCTCCAGTTGCAGCCGCCACGTGTACGCTTGACCGGCCTGACTCGACTCCAGAACCGCAAGGGTGGTGGGGCCTTCGTAGGACGGATGGGGGCCGTTGAAGTGGATGCGGCCATCGTACTCGTTGGCCTGCCCGGAAGCCGGCACCGCAACCAGCACCACGATCCATGTGGTAAGCAGAAACAACGAGGCGAGAACCCGGGGTGGCAGCATGACGAGCCGGCCAAGCCTGCCCGGCACAAAAACGGCATTGGACCCGGCCCCCGGCCCGCCATCCTCGGTTGCGCAGGTCTAGACCCTGGAGCGGGCTGGATGGCGCGGCGCCCCGAACGCGGCGCAACGGCCGACCTGGTGCCGGAGGTCAGGCATCCATCCGGTTGATCCGTCCCGTTTGGGGGCCGGTTCGTCCACCAAGGCCCCCGGCAAGGGTCGTGTGCTCCATGCCCCGGTGCCATGTCCCCGGCCACGCTCCGGTACCATCCGGGGACACGTCGTCACGTCTAGTGGCCGTATCGCAGGTCCCGCTGCCTTTGCTGGGCGTCAGGCAGAAGCCCAAAGAACACCTCACGGAACGCTCCGTAGGCGCCCAACAGGAAGAA
>JBFIJP010000040.1:0-17293 GCA_041600695.1 Thermoplasmatota archaeon
GGGGCGGGGGCGGGGGCGGCGCGGCGGTATGCTAGGCCAGCTTCACGGATGCCAGGACCTTCTCAACGCCCTTGCGCCAGTCCTTTCCGCCGTGCTTGTTGGCCAAGGGATTCGCGGGCGACGGATGGGCAATCGCCGCCGCCTGGATGCCCATGCGCCCCGCCACGACCTTGCACCGCTCGTACGCGTAGTCGCCTACGCCGATGAGCAGGCCGGCGCCGGTTGCCTCGGTCATTCGCTGCAAGCCGTTGTCGCAGACCTCCAGGAGGTTCTCCCGGAAGCCCACCCGCAGTTGATCAGGGGTGACGTTGCGGTGCTGGATGTCAAACATCAGCAACGGGCAGTGGTTGACCACCAGCAGGTGCTCCAGGGCGGCCTGGGGGGTCGTGTAGAGGTCCCGCAGGAGCCCCCAGAGACGCTGGCCCGACACCTCCGTGTGGGTCGAGTCGAGGCCTCGGACAGGTCGCTGGGGGAGCTCCTGTTCCGGCGCCTCCACCACATGGTCGGTTAGCTTGAGCCACCGGCCAACTACGGTGGGATCTCCGAACGGGACGCCCGTTTGCCCCATGCCCCACGGGCCGGGATTCATGCCGACGAACAGCGCCTGCTTGGGCGGCCCGCCAAACCGGGTCAGGTAGTCCTCGTGAATGTCCCACGCGTATTCCAGCGGTCGGTAAATGGTCTCCACCGGTGGGCCGGGGTCCAGGACAGCCGTTGCATCGCGCAGCCACTGGGCCGCGGCAATGACATCATCAACGGTCATGCAGCCGTCCTGGTAATGGTTGTACAAGTGGTTTGGAACACTGGCACCGGAGGTGTAAATGACGGGAAAGCCAAGGCATCGCCTGAAGCCGTACGTTACCTGGTTATCTAGGGATTTTCGGTTCGTCTGTCGATCCCTTGGCCCCGCAGGGCACGGCGCCTGGACGCCCCAAAACGGCCCCCCGCGGCCGATCTGGAGCCGATCCGGGGCCGATCGGGGCCTTTCAAGGGTCTGTTTGAACCGCCCCGCGGCCGGCTGCGGCCCATGACGGGCCCGTGGCGGACTCGCACATGTCCCCGCGGGCGTGCTCCCGGCACCCTGGGGGCTACGGTTCGGCCGGGCGGCCGGCAGCCGCCTCCGCAGGTGCCACACGACCCTTGCGCTTGGGCACCCTGTCGAACTCGTCGTGGATCTCCCCGACCAGTTCCTCCAGGAGGTCCTCCACCGTTGCGATGCCCAGGTTGTGCCCGTCCGCGTCCTGCACGACCGCCATCAGCTTGTGCTCCCGCTGCATCCGCACCAGCACCTTGTCGGCGGGCGTGTCATGGGTCGTGTAGAGAACCGACCGCAGCACATCTGTCACCGGCTCGGCGTGCAACTGGGCGTCGCTGAAACGCAGCAGGTCCTTGGCGTGCACGAAGCCCAGCACATGGTCGAAATCGCCGTCGGTGATGGGGATGCGGCTGAGGCCTGTGCGACCGCACAGTTCCAGCGCCTGCAACAGGGTGGCCGTTTTGGGGAGGTGCTGCACCAGTTCCGCCGGCGTGATCACCCGCCCGACATCGGTTTCGGTGAAATCAAACAACTCGCTGATGACGCGCTCCTCAAATTGTTCCACCTCGCCCTCGTCGACACCCATGCGCACCAGCGCCTCAATGTGGGCTTGCGTCACGACGGGCAGGGGGTCGGTGCCACGCACCCCGAACATGAAGAGCAGGGCACGGGCCAGCATGGTGAAAATCCACTCCAGCGGGCGCAGGACAACTTGGACGACCCGCAGGACTCCCGCGATGCTGAGCGCGATGCCCTGTGCGTGGCGCACCGCGAACGTCTTGGGGGTGATCTCCGCGAAGACCAGCACCAGGAAGGTCATCACACCCACCGCCACGGCGGGACCGATGGTCCCCAGCAGTTGCAGGAAGACTAGGCTGGAGAGGACGCTGGCGGCGATGTTGACGATGTTGTTGCCGACCAGCACGGTCGTCAGGATTCCTTCGGGGTGCTCCAGGAGGCCCTGCAAACGGCGGGCACGGGCGTTTCCGTCCTCGGCAAGGTGGCGTACTACTGCACGGTCGGTGCTAATGATCGCCGTCTCGGACATCGAGAAGAAAGCGGACAGGAGCAGGAGACCGACCAGGGCTGCCAGCTGCAGCAGGGTCAAGTGGTCGACGGCCAAACGGCGAGAAACCTCGATTGCGCGTAGTTGGGTCCGGTTCATAACCGCCCCGTCTGGATGCGGCCCCGGCAGGCGGCTTGGTTGCGTCCGCGGCACACGCCGTCACGGCGGCCGGTCCAGGGCCAGGCCACTCATGCGAATGCGGCCCAGGCGAGAGCGGCCCAGGGGGTAGCGCTCGCGCGCGGCGGCCGTGGCCCGCGCAGCCCTGCTGCGCCAGGGGGGCGCAGCAGGCGCCGTGCTAGCGTAGCTGCACGACCGCCTCCTCCGGCAGCCTCCCATCAGGATCGGGACCTCACCCTCGCCCGTTACTCGTCGAAGATCACAACTCCCCGCAACTGCCAATACGCGTCGGTTTCCTGCCCGTCGCCGTACGGGCTGGGATCGTCGTAGAATTCCCAGCCGCGGGCCAAGACGGTACCGTCATCAGAGATGCGGATGTGGTCTTCGCAGAAATGGCCGGGGCCCAGCACCAGCCGTGACGCGGCGATGCTGCTGCACCGATCAACTCCTGCGCATTCGATGGTTTTGGCACTGTGATAGCAGTAGCCAAACACCATCGTGCTCCGTCCGAACCAGGGCCCGCACAAGGCCGAGGGCGCCTCCAGTTCCACTTGGCCTTGCTGCCGCCATCCAACGCCCGGCGTGAAGGTCACGCTGATCGTCGTTGCCGACGCGCATTGGGGTGCACTGTCGTAGTCTTGGAGGATGACCCCGGCGCCACTGCCGGTGAACTCCTGTGAACCAAAACTGGCTGTGACGGCGGGCATTAAAAACAGGACGGACGCAAGGACGACGGCGACGACGTGGCGCATGGTGGCCCATGGGCGCGTTCGCTTATGTTGATGCCGCCCACGACGGCAGCGAGCGCAGGTTGACCCCTGCGCGGGCACGCCCCTTGGCGACCGTTGCCGCTACCCTAGCCGCACGACCGCCTCTTCAAGTACGGTCTTGAGGACCATCATGGTGGTCGTGCGCTGGACGTGATCCATGGAGAGCGTGGTTTTGGCCAGATCATCCAGGTCGGCGCGGTCCCGGAGTCGGGCCAGCACCACCCCATCCCAGTCGCCGGTGACGTCGTAGACGCCAAAAACGCGGGCGTCGCGGGCGATCTGCTCCTGGACCTGGCGCAGGTGGCCCTTGTCGATGCGTAGCCCGATGATGGCGGTGAATCCCCAGCCGGCTGCCTCGGCATCGACCAGTGCCGCGTACCCCCGGATCACTCCGGACTCCTCCAGGTGGCGCAGGCGGCGGTTCACGGTGGCCAGGCTGGTCCCGGTCTGGGCGGCCACGTCGCGGTGGCTGGCACGACCGTCACGAAGAAGGACCTCCAGAAGAAGCCGGTCGGTCTTGTCAAGCGCGTGGCGCGAAACGTTCGTTGCAACCATCTCACCCACATGTACCAAAATGAAACGTATGGCTCTTTTGGTTCAGAATGCGGCCCGTTTGTCTTATTCGGAGGCCCATTTCTGATGCAAGTGAACACTTATCTAGGGTGCCCATGTGAGCCTGCAATAGGGAGATTACGCTCATGGTAGTGTATGCAGAGTACATCTGGATGGATGGCCACCAGCCCACGCAGAAGCTACGCTCGAAGACCAAGATCCTGCCCGGCAAGGACGAGATCACGTCGCTATCAGACCTGCCCGACTGGGGCTTCGACGGCTCCAGCACCAACCAGGCACCCGGCGACAACTCCGACTGCGCCCTCAAGCCGGTCTCGTACTTCCCGGACCCGATCCGCGGCGCACCCCACGTCCTCGTGATGTGTGAGGTGTTCCTGGCTGACGGCGTCACGCCCCACCCGAGCAACACCCGCGCCATGCTCCGCCCAGTGGCCGAGAAGGTCGCCAGCGAAGAGGCCTGGTTTGGAATCGAACAGGAGTACACCCTCTTCGACGGCATGAAGCCCCTCGGCTGGCCCGACAACGGCTACCCCGCCCCCCAGGGCCCCTACTACTGCGGCGTCGGCGCCGACGAAGTGTACGGTCGCGACCTGGTCGAGGCCCACATGGAAGCGTGCAGCATGGCCGGCATCCAGCTCTCCGGCATCAACGCGGAAGTCATGCCCGGGCAGTGGGAGTTCCAGGTCGGCCCCCTCGGCCCCCTCGATGTCGCTGACCAGATGTGGATCGCCCGCTGGCTCCTGTACCGCCTCGGCGAGGATCTCGGCATCACCGTCACCATCCACCCCAAGCCCGTCAAGGGTGACTGGAACGGCGCCGGCGCCCACACCAACTTCAGCACCAAGGCCATGCGAGAGGAAGGCGGCATGGCCGTCATCGAGGCCGCCTGCAAGGCCTTGTCCACGCGCCACGCCGAGCACATCCGGGAGTACGGCGCCCACAACCAGGAGCGCCTGACCGGCCTGCACGAGACCCAGAGCATCGAGAAGTTCAGCTACGGCGTCAGCGACCGTGGTGCCTCCATCCGCATCCCGCTCCAGACGGCGCAGGAAGGCAAGGGCTACCTCGAAGACCGCCGCCCCAGCGCCAACATGGATCCCTACCGTGTTGCCCGTGTCCTCCTGGAGACGGTGTGCCTCGGTGGCCAGACCGTCAACGCGACGGTTACCGTCGCCAACTAGGCTGCCTCGGCCTCTGCACATCCCCTCCTCCCTTTTCCCTGCCTCTGGGTCCCCGCGCCTTTGATCGCCGCAGGCGGACCGCCAGCGCCTGCCCATCGGCCTCCCGTGCACGGCGTCAGGACCTACGCCTCGACCCGCCGCAGGTGGCCAGTGGTTCCACCAGAAGCCTCAAAGTGTGCGGGTTTCGTGGTGCCATCATTCAGAGGCGATCGCATGAACGTGAAACCCTTGCTTGCAGGCCTGATCATGGTGGCTGCCGCGCTCGCCGGCTGTGCCGGAAGTGACTCATCCGAAGCCGCCGAGGTCGGCGGCGAAGTGCCCGAACTGGAGGTAACCAGCAGTACGGGTGGAATCCGCGGCGTGGTTGTCGACGAATCCATCCGGCCCATCAGCGGCGCCAAGGTCGAAATCCGCCAAACCGGCGACTCGACCACCACCGACGAGAAGGGAGCCTACGCGTTCAGCGGCCTGCCCGGTGGGACGTACTTCATCGAGGCCTCCCACCCGCTCTACAGCACGGTGCAACAGAGCGTGGATGTCGTGGCCGGCGTCAAGGCACCCAAGCCCGTCAACTTCCAACTCCTGCGTGTCATCGTCCAGGACCCCTACATGGTCACGGTCAAGGAAACCGGCTTCATCGCGTGCAGCCTGAACATCGTGGGCGCCAAGAGCGAGGAGTGCGGCGAGGGCGTCGGCGTGCCTGGCGTGGGCCGCGTTGCTGGCAACCCCCAGAACCGTGCCGAGATTCAGTTCACCGTCGACGGACCCCACCTCCGAACCCTCATTGTGGAGCAACATTGGGAGCCCAGCCTTGAGGTCAGCGCGGGCGGCGGCGGCGGATTCGATACCCGTGTGGCCCTGGACTGGAGCTGTGATCCAGTCTGCGGCGGAAACACTCTGGGCAGCGCCCAAATGGCATCTCCGCTTATCATTCGCGTAGACAACGAAGTCCTTGAGGCGCAGGAGTTCGACGCCGATACGATCTTCTCGACGTTCACGTGGGCCAATGACAACCCCGGGGTCATGCTGAATCAGGAGTTTGACATGTTCATCTCCAGCTTCTACTACCTGGCGGCTCCCGAGGAATGGTCGTTCGTCGCAGGCGACCAGCCGCCGTTCTAGACCCGTCACCATGTCCGCAGCGGCACCACCCTGTGCGCGTTCCGGGCCCCTGGATCGCGTGGGCGGTCAGGGCGGGGCGCAGGGCCGGCACACCGGGGCAGGCCACAGCTTCGCCAGCTTGGCCACCGCGGGGCGCAGGGCGGGCACACCGGGGCAGGCGACAGCGCCAGCTTGGCCACGGCAGGGGGCCGTTTGGCCGCGTGGCTCCGGCCTGGTTCCCTGGCGGCGCGCCGGGCGCCGCGTCTCTCATGGGCCGAGCTATTTTGCCGTGGCGCGGGCTTCTGCCCGGGCTGCCCGGCGGGCGTCCCGCTCCTCCACTTCCTCTTCCGTCTTGTGCGAACCGAGGTAGTACGTGGAGCCAATCTTGCGGAACCACTTGTAGGCCGCCCCCTCCTTCCGGGTGCGACTGCCGAAGTACATGTGCCGGCGAGTCACCTCACCCAGCCACTCGTCCGGGATCACCAGGTGCCGGTTGGGGTCCTTGTTGAGCAACTCCACCTCGCGGCGCACAGCCGCGGCACCTTCGTCGTGGGCGATGCCGCGCGCCTCCAGGTCGCTCAGGTGCTGTCGCTCCAGGAGGGCCTCCTCCAGGACCTCCAGGAGTCGGTAGAACAGTTGTCCGCGCTTCTGGGTCTTGACCGGCCGGAAGTGACGCAGCAGAAGCTTGTCATCCGCCTCCATCTTCTGCATGGGGCCGGCGTGGGAGTAGAAACTGGTTCGCGTGAGCGTCTCGGGATCGGGCTCGTCCGCCTGCCGGTGCCCGGTGAGGTAGCGCTCCACGAGCACCATGGGGTCCGGGCTTTGGCCAAGCACCTCCACCACCTTGTCATCGATCTTGGCGCCCGCCAGGCCAGCGCGCAGTGCCTGTAGGGCCTGCACGGCCGGCGTCAGGTCCTCGGGCTCGTCGGCGCCCATCTGATCCAGGTCGGACTGGGCTTCCTGGACCAGTTCCTCAGGAATCTCAACCTCAGCGAAGCGCGCCAGCCAGCCATTGGAGACGGCGGCCTCCAGCGCCTGCTCCGGGCCGCGGCGGCCCGCCCGCAGGTAGGCCGCGGGCATCTTCAGCAACCGCTCGTCCAGGTCTTCCTTGCGCCGGGTGCGCACCATGTCGGACATTTCGGCGTACGCTTCGTCGCTGAGGTTTCGGTTGGCAATGGCAACCAGTCGGGTCTTGTCGAGTTGTCCCTCCTCCCAGAGGTCCGCGAAGACAGGGGGGAGGAAGAGCAGGTTGCGCGCGGAGACAGCGGCGTTGCCACCGCCCCACTGCTTGGCGCCCCGGGTGTGGCTGAGGCCCTGCTCGGCGCAGAAGCGGTTGAAGGCAAGTGACTGGGCGAAGGGGTTGTCCAGGTACGGCACCAGGTGCATGGGCAGGCGGTCGAGCCGGTACTGGACGGCGCGACTTTCCTCCCGCTCAACGTTGCTGAGTTCCTCACCGATGGCCTTGATGGCACGTTCGATGGCGTCCTTGACGGCGCCCCTGAGCAGCCGGTCAGCTTCGCGCAAGGTTTCGGCCGCCCGGTCGGCGTGGCGCATCAGAAGCCGGTGCTGGGCGGGATTGAGTCGAGCCAACGGAGCCACCCATGCCCTTGGGGTAGAAAAACCACAACCCCCGCGACGGATATTTTTCCATGCAGGAGGTTGTCACGGTTGGGGTGCCCTGACGGCGGAAGTCCGGCAGCAGGTCGGCTGCCGGATTTATCCCGAGCCCCCTTCCCATGATGCTCCCGAGGCGGGCCTGCCGCCGGCTGGGGCCGCGGGCGCCGGGAGGGGGCGTGCTCCTTGGCGGACGCGGCACGGCCCTGGCGCGGGTCCGGTGCTCCGACCAGGTTTTTTGCCGCGCCGGCCGTGGCGTGGCCATGCGCGCTGTCCTGCTGAGCTTGCTCCTGGTCGCCACAGCCTGGGCCGGATGCACCGGAACCGATTCCAACCAGGACCTAGAACCGGAGCCCCGCGTCCTTCCCACGACCCTGGAAACGCCAACCCTGCACCCGCCGATTCTCTTGGGCAAGGGGCCCGGCGAGCCCAACGTGGCGACCGCACCCGACGGAACGATCTACGCGGTTCCCATCAACGACGTGTACCGGAGTACCGACGGCGGGGCCTCCTTTGAGTTGGCCAAGGTTGGCCTCGATGGTGGCGGGGATGGCGATCTGGCCGTGGACATGGATGGCCGCCTGCACTGGCTGGGCTTGTTCGGCGATGCGGGGCCCATCCCTTACCAGCGCTCCCAGGATCAGGGCAGCACGTGGACAGACTCCATCGACATCTCCGACGACTCTGGATTCGACCGTGAGTGGATCGAGGCCCGGCAGGACACCCGTGACGTGTATGCAGCCTGGCGAGACAACGCGGGCGGAGGAAGCATTGCGTTCAGGTCCAGCGAGGACGGCGGCCGAACCTGGTTCGATGTGGTGATCATGAGCGATGACGCCGTGGGCGGACCACTGGCGGTGGGCCCCGTCGTGGGGCAAGTGTACCAGGCCCATGCGACCTTCGCCACCAACCTGGGCGGCGATGCCTCGATCCGGCTGGCGCGCTCCTCGGACCACGGGGAAACGTGGGAGGTTGTGCCGGTCCTGACGCCGGCCCAGAGCGTGCAGTTCGGCTTGATCGGCTTCCCCTTCAGCATCTTCCCGGTGGTGACCGTTGATGAAGCGGGCACGCTGTACCTTGTGTACGCCGTCGACCAGTCCATGGTTCCCGGTGCCCCGAAGCCACTGGCCCGTTTCGGCGTGTACCTACAGGTTTCCAGCGACGAGGGCGACTCGTGGAGCGAGCCCCAACTCCTGTCGGATCCCAATCATGCCGCCATCATGCCGTGGGCCGCTGCCGGCGCGCCCGGACGCCTGGCGGTCGCCTGGTACGAAAACACCGCCGGGCTGCCCCACGACAACCTCCCGGATGTCTGGAACGTCAACCTGCTGGAAATGCTGGACGCCAACGGCACCCAGCCGCAGACGGAGTTGGTGCAGCTCAACGATGGGCCGGTCCATATCGGCTCGATCTGCACCAGCGGCACCGGGTGTCTGGTCACGGGCGGCGACCGCAGCCTGCTGGATTTCCTTGACGTTGCACTCACCCCTGCGGGCCAACCGGTCGTCGTTTGGGCCTCGACCGCCCACCCGTACGAGGGCTTCGTCCAACGGATCGATATCTACGCTCGTGCGGTTGCCGACGGGACGCCTCTCAGATAGGAACTGGTACGCCTCGCTTCTGCAGGAGTCCGTTTCGGGGGCCGAGGCGGCACGCTGGTCAATCCGGAGGGGTTTGCGGCGGCCGGCCGCCAGCCGCCGCCCGGCGCCATCCGCACGGCTTGCGCCGCCTGCATCGCCAGGATTTGCGGCCCGCTCGACCAGGTCGCGCTGGCCACGCCACCGGCGGGCCGTGGGTGAACCGGCGTCCAGCACGCCCGCGCGCCATTAGGCGTGGCCGCTGGACCGGGCCTGCCAGAGGACCCGACCGGGGCAACGGTAGACTCAAGCGCCGATGGCTGACTGCCGGGCGTATGAAGTCCGCCTTCCGCGACGATTTGTTTGACGGCCACACGCTTTTCATCACTGGCGGCGCCAGTGGCATCGGGCTCTCCATCAGCGAGACCTTCGCCAGTCTTGGCGCCAACGTCGTCATGTCGAGTCGCAACGAGGACCGCCTGAAGGCTGCCGTGGAGCATGTTGATGGCCTTGGGAAGGGAACGGCAAGCTACCATGTCGGGGACGTTCGGGACATGGACCGGATGAATGAGATCGGCAAGCAGCTGTTCAAGAACGGCGGCGTGGACACCCTGATCAACTGCGCCGCGGGCAACTTCGTGACGCCCTTCACGGCGATGACGGACAATGCCTGGAAGTCGGTGATTGACATCGTTCTGAATGGCACGTACAACGTGACGCGTGCCGTGGGCAGCCGGATGCTGGAGCATGGCACCGACGGCGCCAACATCCAGAACATCATCGCCGGCTATGCGTGGACCGGAGCACCCATGGTTAGCCACTCCGGCGCCGCGAAGGCCGGCGTTCTGAACCTAACACGCAGCCTGGCCGTCGAGTGGGCGCCGAAGGTGCGCCTCAACGCCGTGAGCCCGGGCCCCATTGGCGGCACCGAGGGCATGAAGCGGCTGGCGGAGGACTTTGGCCTTGGTGACGCTGCCGCCAAGGCAGTGCCCATGCAGCGCCTCGGGGAGGCGGCGGACATTGCCAACGCGTGCGTGTTCCTGGCCAGTCCGGCTGCCAAGTACATCACGGGCGTCGCCCTGTCGGTGGACGGCGGCCAGGATGTCCGTGGACCTTTCTGGGACCTGTTCAGCGCCCTCGGCCAGTAGGCGGGTTGGCGGACGTGGTGCGTTCTGTCAAGCCAGCGGCGCGGCGGCTTGTCTGGCCGCGCCGACGGGCATGGCACTCTTGGTAGTCCCTTCCGGCGCTGGCAGCACCTGCACCGATTGACTGCCCGCCGACTCACACGCGACCCGCTTGGGTGATCGAAGCGCACGGGACGGTGGGGGACCCTACGGCCAACATGAGGTCGCGGGGTAGGTTCGGATGGCAAGCCGGGTGGCTGGAGGGGACAAAGGGGGAGGGGATTTGCCGCCTAAAGGCAGCTGGCGGCGCGGATCAGGGGCTCCTCGAAGACGGCACAGACCGCCGTGGCCACCGCCGGTCCGATTGCCTCAAACAGCGCGTTAATGGCCCACCCAACCCAGTTGAACTCCGCGATCTCAACGGCGTACCACACAGAGAAGGCCGCAGCCCAGTTGCTCAAGCAGGCCGCTTCCGCCGCTATGGGTTGCGATGCGCAGTGCGTATTGGATGGCGCGGGGCCATGGTTTGCGGCGGCCGGCGCAACCGCAAACAGGAGCGCGCTCAAACCTACGACCAGCAGTTTTGCGAGTGTCTTCATTTTTCCACCAGCGGGCTTGACGCCCGGCGTCAATGGCCGGCGGCCACTAAGGACGCTATGGATGGCTGGGAAACGGTCTCCGATTAGCTAGCTAAATGGGTGCCGCGGCCGCAGTAGGCATCCAACCGGCCGCATCTACGCGCACGGGGCAGCGGCGAAGCCGGGTGGGCGCTTCGCACACTCCACGGGGGGTCGCATCTACGCGCACGGGGGAGCGGCGCGGCTACCTCGGCGCGGGGCGTAGTTGACGTGCCGCCCCAATTACGCGCACGGGGCAGCGGCGTGACAACCCCGCCGGCCAAGCCCGCCTGTAGGATGCCCCACGCGTGCGGCGCAGCGGCCCACCGGCGTGCCGGGAGTTCTGGGCGTTGCCGCCTGCGTCGTCCCCGCGGGGGACGTGGGTCAGGGCGTCCGGTCGCCGGGACAGGATTTGCTACGTGCCTTCGGCCGGTGACGTTGAGGCCCCGGGCTGGACGCGGACTGGGGCTAGCGGCACTGCCAGGCCCCTACCGGGTTCGACATGGCACATGCGGCCATGTGGTGGGCGTAGGTCGCC
This sequence comes from Thermoplasmatota archaeon, assembly GCA_041600695.1. Classification (GTDB taxonomy): domain Archaea; phylum Thermoplasmatota; class E2; order JACPAO01; family JAHFTW01; genus JBFJVP01. The sequence continues at coordinate 11,315 of JBFIJP010000040.1, forward strand.
CAATCGTATTCCGCCATGAGCACGGCGGCCCAGATGGACCAGTCCACGCCCCACTGTGCGGCGCAGATGAACTCGGCCGGGACGGACATGTTGGCGCAGGCGGCGCTGGGGGCGGCGCCGTGGGACGCGGCCGCAGTCGGCGCCAGCAGGAATGCCGCCCCAATCCAGGCAAGCAGAACGCCACTTCGGCGGATGGGCTTTTCAACAACCATGCAGCGCTGCCGCAACGCCAAGCTCCGCTTTGGACGCTCCGGCTAATTCGGTAACGTCTTTTGGAAAAAAATTGGGATGTGTCCCGCGAGGCGGCCGGCTCCTCCTTCCGGGCGCCTTGTGAAAGCGGCTGAAAAACGGCACAACCGTGTATTTTGGGGCCAGGCGAGGGATGTGCTGGGGCGGCGTCGGCAGCGGCAGAAGCGGCTACAAAACAGGGACAAGGGGGATGACGCAAGGTTGGTTGTTGGAGCTATGGACCACGGCGGAGTGGTTGGAGGTCCGCCGCAACCCGGACGGGCCCCCGGCCCGACCCACGCCACCAAGCCCGCAGCCCATTTTCCCCGCTTCGAACGAATCGTGCGAAACGGGGCCGCCAGGGGAAAGCGCCATCCGCTCTCGCCCGATTCCGGGGCGTGGTGTCTTACAACTGGTTCGCCCTGGACATCGTGTCCGCGGCGATGCTGCTGGGACTGGCTGGTTTCTTCGCCGTCCTCTGGGTCAGATCCCGCGATACGCTGCCCGGCCTGTTCGCCGTGGGCTTTGCCCTGGTGGGCCTGGGGTTTCCCACCGTCGCCGCCAGCCAAAGCCGCCTACTGGACCCCGCGGGCACCTTTGACGCCCTGCGCCTTGCGTCCCAGACGGGAGGCGCATTGATCCTCGCGCTTGCGTACCTGAGCGCCCGTCTGCATGGCTCCCCACGCCCGGTCGAGGTGGCGGCCTGGGCGGTGGCCGCCCTCTGCGTCGGCTTCGCGCTCGTGTATCTAGTGATCCCACCCATGCGGGCCCTGCCCCGCCTGGACCACCTGTTGGGCGCCGGGCATGCCGTTATGGTGGCTTGCTATGCGGCCTGCACGCTGTTGTCTGCGGCTTCCTTCCGGCATGGCGCGCGCCTGGAACTGGGCCTGGTACCCGCCGGCTTCCTGGCGCTCGCCTTTGCCAAGTACACCTGGCTGCTCGGCGACCTGGGCGCCACCAGCGTCTCAGGGCTCGCCTACAGCTGGCGGTTGGTGGGACTGGTTCTTCTGATTCTGGCGGCCGTGACGGCCGGGAGGGGCGCCCGTGGCCCGGCGTGAACGCTGGAGCATCGTGGGATCTGTCCTGGATGCCCTGGAAGCTGGAGGGCCGTCCGTTCGCCTGAGTCACGTGGCCCGGCATGCCAACATCCCCCACGACCGGCTCATGGAGTACCTAGAGTCGCTGGCGGTGCGAGGCCTGGTGACCCGTGAACGTCCTCCCAGGTTGACCTCCGAGGGGCTGGAATTCCTGGCGGAGTACCGCGCCTGGTCGAGGGCACTGCAGCGCTTTGGCATCGTGTGAGGTGGAGGGATGAGGAAGACGGATTGAGGGGTGAAGGATGGGAAGGAGTAGGGCTGGAGGGCTGGAGCCGGAGGGGTGCCGGAGCAGCCCGTCGATCCCCCTATCCCTGCGTGGGCATCCAGATGCCCAGGTCCTCGGCCGCAATCAGCGGCTTGCCCCCGATTTGCCTGGCGTACTCGGGGTGGCTGATGACATCATCCGAGTTGGCCCGGGTGTTGCTCCAGGTGGCGTGCAGGTAGCCCGCGGCGTCGATGGTGGTCTCGAAGAAGTCGCCCAGCCGGCGGTCGCCGCTGTCCTCCCCGGCCATGGAGGAAACCTGGCAAAACGTGCCGCCCTGACAGATGGGGCCCGTGTGGATCGCTTCGGGGGTCAATTGACGAACCACCACGGAGGGCGCGTCGCCCGTGGCGCCGTAGACGAAGGCACTGAACACGTACCAGTTGGCCTCGTAGGTGCTGCTGTCCGCTGCATCCGTGGCGCCAATCCAGGACACGGCGAAGCGACCGTCGCTGCCTGCGCTGATCCAGGGCCACACGTAGGTGCCCGTGCTGGGGGTGGCGTTGGAGGCGGCGCCCACCGCCTGGCCGCTGGCCAGGAAGTGTTCGAAGTGAGGCGTCAGGTCGATGATCCACGGCCAGGTCAATCCCTCGTCGGGGCTGCCGGCGGCAAACAGGCCGCGCTCCCCCTGGGTCATGGTGATCCAGGTGTTTCCGGCAGCGTCGATGGCTGGCTCTGCCATGATGCGCTGGCCGCCTGCGGGAACGTCGGGAACCAAGCGCTCCGAACTCCAGGTCCAGCCAGCATCCTCGCTGACGGCCACGCCGCCGGGGCAGCCGACGATGAGGTGGCCGTTGTGCGGGTTGGCAATCAGGTCCTGCGAGCAGGGCACGTCGCCGCGGTCCTCCCAGGTCAGGCCGCGGTCGGTGGAGGCGCGGATGTGGTGGTCGGGGGCGCCGGTGGTGCTGGCGAAGTAGGCGGCGGTGAAGTACAACTCGTTGCCGTGGGAGGCGAGCCACTGGCGGTCGTTGACGCCGCCGGAGGCCAGTTCATTGCCGGGCAGCCAGGTGAGGCCATCGTCGGTGCTGCAAACCACGCTGCTGGTCACCAGGCCCATCAGGTCGGTGTAGCAGACCGTGTTGTCCTCCATCACCGTGAATTCGGGGTCCGAGACGCCAAAGCCGGTGGACCGGGGACCGTACTCGACGAAGGGGAGTCCAATGTGGGTCCAGGTGGTGCCGTTGTCCGTGCTGCGCCACAGGTAGCTCTGCGCGCTGGCGGGCTGGAGAATCTCGGTGCCCACATGGCTTGGATCGTCGCTGGGATGGTAATGGGTCCAGCCGGGGTGGGCTGCAATCAGGATCGTGCCCTCGTGCGTGATGGCAATGACGGGTTCGCCGCCAGCACGCACCTGGTCCACCAGCATGGGTGCCGCGAGGACCGGGGCAAGGTCAACGGGCAGCGGAGTGAACCCTGCGAGGGTGGGAATGGCGGGAGTCGCCAGGGGGTCGGCGGGGTCACTGGTGCAACCTGCAAGGGTCGCACCTGCCAGCAGCAGGAGCAGCGGGATTCGCATGCTTCGAAGCCAAGCCGGGCACCCTATAGGGGTTGTGTCGACCCGGCTTCCCGTGGCAACGGCGACGCTTGTGCTGGAGGCGGCAGCGATGGCGGTGATGGCCGCGACGGCCTGGCCGGACCTCCACCTTGGGTCAGCGGCAGCGGGCGGCGCGGCGCTGAGGCCTTCTCCCGCCAGCGGCGTGCTTCCAGAGTCACGCCCCGGGACCACTCGACTCCTGCGGGTCCATTGGACAGCAGCCCCCAAACCACGCCCGGGGCGCGGGCGGGGTGCAGGCCAGCGCGTACCAATGCCCGCAGTTCGGTGAGGTAGGCGATGCGGCCCAGCAGGGTGTCGTCGGCGTGGCCTTCGTGAAGCCAGTGCAGTTCATGCAGCCTCTGCTGGAGCACGATGAGGGCGCGGGCGTGGGCGGGGCGACCCCTTGCAGTGCGGCCAGCTCGCTGGGGACGAGGCGGCCGCGTGGCGCCGGGGCTGGGCGCTACCTGGTCGCTCGTCGGCGGGTGGGGGGTCTGGATGGGAGCCGCCATGCCCTTTGCTTGGAGGGCCGGCCGGTAAGAACAGCGCGTTGGGGGCAAATGCACCTTCTCCCCCCTGCCCCACCGACCCCAGCGCTGCCCCCCTCCGGCGGCCCGTCCCGCGGTTGCCCCTACCCCTGCCCGGTCACCCTCGCGCCGTCGCGCCTGCCCGGCTGCCGCGCCGTGCCATCGCGCCGTGCCATCGCGCCGTGCCATCGCGCCGTCGCCCGCTTGCTTGGGGCACTCCGACCCCATCCTTCACCGGTTAAGAGCCGGCCCCGGTTGGCCGCCCCCATGCAGGAGACCACCCAGGAAAACCCCAAGGCATACCGCTTGCCGACGACCGTCGTTCCCTCCCGGTACGACCTGTGGCTGCGGCTGGATCCGGCCGCCACCGAGTTCACGGGCGAGGCAAACATCGCCGTTTCCCTGGAGGGCCGCACGGACCGGATTGTCCTGCACGCCCGCGGCCTGAGGGTCTCGGAGGCCAGCCTCCGCGTGGGCGATGCGAGCCTTCCGGCAGAGGTACGCACCGAGGAACCCCGGGAAACCATCGAACTGGTCCTGCCCAAGGCTGCCTCCGGGGACGCCATCATCCACATCGCCTGGACGGCTCCCGTGGGGCAAGCCATGGCCGGCCTTTACCTCAGCCGGGATGGAGACGAGCGGTGCCTGGCTACCCAGTGCGAAGCTACCGACGCCCGCGCCATCTTCCCCTGCTTCGACGAGCCGCAGTTCAAGGCTCAATTCGCCTGGACAGTCACGGCTCCCGCCGGGCTACAGGTGCTCGCCAACGGCCCCGTCGAGAACCAGACGGAGAACGGCGACGGCACCGCGACCTGGAATTTCGCGCCGACCCCCCGCATGAGCAGCTACCTGGCCGCCGTCGCCGTCGGCCCCTTTGCAGCCAACGAAGTGGTCGAGGCCCGGGGCGTGCCCTTCCAAGTGTGGGCCCTGTCGGGCAAAGAGCGCCTCGGTGCGCGGGGCCGCGACTTCGCAGCCCGGCTGGTGGCCTGGTACGAGGACTACTTCGGCGTGCCCTTCCACTGGGGCAAATACGACCAGATTGCGGTTCCCAGCTTTGCCTTCGGTGCCATGGAAAACCCGGGCCTGGTCGTCTTCCGGCCCAGCCTTCTCCTGATGGATCCTGCCACGGCAAGCTGGCGCGACCAGAAGCACGTCGACTTGGTAGTGGCCCACGAGTTTGCCCACATGTGGTTTGGCAACCTGGTCACCATGGCCTGGTGGGACGACCTGTGGCTCAACGAAGCCTTTGCCGAATGGATCGCCCACAAGGCCGTCGATGAACTGGAGCCCACCGAGGAGGTCTGGATGGAGTTCGAGAGCCGAACCGGCTCGGCGCTGGCAACGGATGCCCTGGCCAGCACCCATGCCATCTACTTCCCCGTCAAGACCCCCGATGAGGCGGGCGAATTGTTCGACGCTGTCACCTACGGCAAGGGCAGCGCGGTCATGCGGATGCTGGAGGCCTTCCTCGGCCCCGACTCCTTCCGGGAGGGACTGCGTTCGTACATGCAGGCATTCGCCGAGTCCAACGCCCAGGGCAAGGACCTCTGGGAGCACCTGGGTGACCGCAGCGACCAGCCCGTGGCGCAGATCATGTCAAGCTGGATCGAGCAGCCCGGCCACCCCATCATCCGGATTGAACTGGAGAGCCACGACGCCGGCGTTGCCCGCGTGCAGGTTTCCCAGACCCGCGCCCGCTCGTCGCCCACGGTGGCCACCTCGGACCAACAGTGGGTGGTGCCGCTGGTCCTGCGTTACGCGGATGACGACGGCATCCACGAGGCCCGCCATCTCCTGTCCGGCCAACAGTCGGTCATCGACCTCGCCGTGGCTGGGCCGCTCAAGTGGCTGCACGCCAACTCCAATGGCGTCGGCTTCTACCGCACCGACCCGGACGACCGGCTCCTGGAGGCCCTGATTGCCGGCTGGGGGGACCTGAGCCCTCCCGAGCGACTGGGCGTGCTGCGGGACCAGTGGCTCCTGGTCCGCTGCGGCCAGCAACCCATGGGTCGACTCCTCACCCTGCTGGGTGGCGTCCTGGCGGCCGACGACCATTACGCCGTGGTGGACCACGCCTCGGCCCTCATGCGGGAACTGGAACGCATCCTGGAATGGGGTGGCGATGGCACTAGCGCAGCCCTGGAGGGCCTTCGCGCCTGGGTGGGCAAGCGCTACCAGCCCGGACTCACGGCCCTGGGACCTGAGCCGTCCGAAGGCGAAGACGAGCCGACCACCGAGCGGCGTGCGTCCCTGCTACGGCTGGCGGGTGGCATTGGTCGCCACCCGGATGCGCTGGGTATGGTGCGGGATCTGGCCGCGGCCGAGCGCGCCGAC
>JBFIJP010000041.1:0-17096 GCA_041600695.1 Thermoplasmatota archaeon
CACGTCGTCGCCGGTCAATTGCTTCAGGTGGATGGCTTCCGCGTCAACGCCCAGCTCGCGCAAGCACGCCACCGACTCGTCCTCGGAGTTGGTGCCTTCGATTCGGAGCACGGCCCAGGAGAGGCTCACGTGGGCGGCCAGATGGAAGGGGTAGAAAATGGGATTGGCGGAGCGCCAAGGGTCGAGGCGCACCCCCGAGTAGCTGGTGGCCACGCTGGGTGGCGCCGTCATCCACTGGACGCCGCAGGCCCCACCGCGGCGGATCGGTACTCACGGGCCCGCCATCCGTCGTTGAGGATGGCCTCTGGGATTTCAAGGGACTGCGGCCTCGCCCATGCCGCACGAAACAACGGAACGCCAACATCTTTGGTTGCGCTGGCAGATCGACCGAGGGGCAATCCAGGTCGTCCAACGAGCTGGCGCCGGCCGCATCCAGTCGATCACCTGGGACGGCTGACCGTCGTATTGCGACTCGTCATGCTGCAGCGGGTCGGTGTGGACAGCAAGCTCGGACCCCATCCTAGGGCGAAAACCGGCGGCGAGGAGGGCAGGAAACCGACCTTTCACCTCCAGGCGCCGAAAGCGGCCCGCGCCCTCAATGCCCGAATCAAGACCGGCGCGATGACTCGATGAACGCGGCTAGGTCGGCCCGGTCGTACTCGTCAAATTGCCAAACGGGGTCGAAATCCTGGCGCGCGACGATTCCAAAGAGCGTTTCCGGTGCCTCACCGTACCCATAGCGCATCACACTGTCAACTTGATTGCTGTGGCATCGGCTCAAACCGTCGTCGTGGTGATGCCGCACCATCGGTACGCCGCAATCGACGAGACCTAGCGCGTGACCAACTTCGTGAATGAGCATCGCTCGTTCAATCAGGCGATGGTCAATGATCCCAGTCCAATACGGACTCACAACCGTGCTGGCGCGAATATAGTCAGGGAGGATCGTGATGCCGAGCCCATCCATGTAAACGCCGACGAAATCGTTGCTCCGACCGTTCAGGTATTGGATGTGCAACGTGCCGTTTTCCTTCCAGCGCAGATTCATGTCGGTGCCCGGCTCCCGGTGCGAGAAGTGCTTGAAATGATAGTCAGTTACCGACTCAAAAGTAGGTGGCACAGCCAATCGTGGTATCTCGGTCGCGGGCAAGATCGTCACGTGGCGCTTGGCCGTGACCTCTTCCAGAACCGATCGCAGCCCGTCGAGCGCAAACTGCGACGGCTCATGACCCGCTACGAAATCCACCTCCACCAAGAGATCGGGTAACGGGTCATTCAAGAGAAGCACTGCATGGTGCTCCATTCGATAATCGCCTGAAATCCCAGGATTTGCACACCCCGCCAAGAGAGCGGCGAGCGCCGCCACCAGTAGCCTCTGCACGCGTCATGGACAAAGCCTGATCATTTAAGATGGTTCGACCAGGCGTTGGCCTTTCGCCCAAGGGCATCGGATGTGGTAAAGGAAGAGTGGGAAGAAGAGACCCGCGTTGCTAGATCTGCCACCGAACCGTGCCCGACAGGGGATCAACAATGCGCGTGGGCTCGACCACCCAACAGGCACCCGCTTCGCAAACCGCGCCGAGCGCCGCATTGCCCGAAGCGACGATGTGAGCCGAGGAACTTGCCTCGCGACCAACCGTCGTATAGAATTCGTCGATCGCTGCGTAAAGGTCGTCGACCGGAAGCTTGTCCGCCCTTATCACGATGCCACATTCCTTGATGCCCACTGCTTGCCAGGACCCCGTTGCGCCTCGGCAGACCGGGGGCAGGGGCGGTAGGTAGTCAATGCAGAATTGTGGATAGGGCGGGTTTGGCCGCACGGTCAAGACACACCAAGGCTCAGGATCGATGCTGCCTGGGTCAACCCAAGCAGACCAGCAGTCGACACGGAGGTAGCTGGTCCAGAATTCGTCAGTTTCGGCGTTGCATGTGCCCGCGTTGTCCACCCGGGTCGTAAACTCGGATCCACTGTTCCCGGCGCAGTCGCCGTCGCGGCCGGTGCATCCGGTTGCTGCTCCGCCGCAGGCCGCGTCGCCTGCGACAAAAACGGTGTCGCTGGATGTCACCTTGATGTGAATTCTGCTGTGCTCGTCGCATGCAAACGTACACGACACCGTATTGCCTCCGAAACCTCCGCCGCCACTGGATTGCGGGCATGTGTCGGCTACCTCGAAGATGTTGCTGCTTGCGAGCGGCGCTGTAGCCCCCAAAAGGAGGATGCCAAGGACTGCATGCGCGATCGTACTCTTTCTGTTCATTTTGTGTCCTGCCCGAAGGCAACCTCACGATCGTTGCTGCGGATTTGGAGGGGCGCGAACAGGCCAAGGCGGGGTCGAACATCAGCCGGTTTCGGCTCGACCGAGCGCCGAGGTATCGAACCTGACTGCGACCTGCGATGGCACAGCGAGGGCGCGATGGACCGGATAGGCCAGGGTACGACGACGGGTCGACAGACCACGACGCAGCGGCAGGCGCACAGCCACAAGCGCTAGCCTAACCTAACGCCCCCCCGGCCCGTCGTCTGGGCTGTCGGATTCCGGCTCGTTGTGCGCAAACGGTCGTGTCCCAATGGCCCCCATCACCAACCCGATACACTCGCGCCCGGCTTGCCTCACATCATGAATCCCTCGCGGGCATCGTTGGCAGCTGCGGACCCTTGACTGAATCTAGCCAATGCCCAGTGACGCGTAGGTCTAATGTTCACGCGGCCGGCCTAGGGGCCCGCGGCCCCGCGCGCGCGATCGCCGCCCGGCTCAGCCCCCGCGACCGGCGGCCAAGCGTGAGGCGCCCCGCCGGCGCCAGTCTCGGCCGCCAAGGATGACCTCTACCGTCAACCACATACGGGGCGCGGCCGGTCTCCTCGCCGTACCACCATGCAATCCTTCCAACACAACAGGAGTGCCGTCCATGAGTAGGCCCGGGACCTGTCCGGTGACGGGCGGCGCCAACGCTTTGGCCGCCGGCCGTGGCCCGGCGAACCGCAACTGGTGGCCCAACCAGCTCAACCTGCGAATCCTGCATCAGAATGCGCCGGCCGGCAATCCCCTGGGCCCCGACTTCAACTACGCCCAGGAGTTCAACAAGCTGGACTATGACAGCCTGAAGAAAGACCTCCACAGCCTGATGACGGACTCGCAGGAGTGGTGGCCCGCCGACTACGGCCATTACGGCGGCCTGTTCATCCGCATGGCCTGGCACAGCGCCGGCACCTACCGCACCGGCGACGGACGCGGCGGCGCGGGCACCGGCACGCAGCGTTTCGCTCCGCTGAACAGTTGGCCAGACAACGCGAATCTGGACAAGGCGCGGCGCCTGCTTTGGCCAATCAAACAAAAGTACGGCAACCAGATTTCGTGGGCCGACCTGATGATTCTCGCAGGCAACGTCGCCTTGGAATCTATGGGCTTCAAGACGTTCGGCTTCGGCGGCGGCCGCGAGGATGTGTGGGAGCCGGAGGAGGACATCTACTGGGGCAAGGAAACCGAATGGCTGGGTGACGAACGATACACCGGCGACCGCGAACTCGAAAAGCCACTGGCCGCCGTCCAAATGGGCCTGATTTATGTCAATCCAGAAGGCCCCAACGGCGAGCCCGATCCCCTCGCTTCCGGCCGGGACGTGCGCGAGACTTTCGCGCGCATGGCGATGGATGACGAGGAAACCGTTGCCCTTACGGCGGGAGGACACACGTTTGGCAAAACCCACGGTGCAGCACCTGATTCCCACGTTGGCCCTGATCCCGAGGCGGCGCCCCTTGACCAACAGGGGCTCGGCTGGAAGAACAGCTACGGAACAGGAAAAGGCGACGACACCATTACCAGCGGCATCGAAGGCGCCTGGACGCCCAATCCCATCAAGTGGGACAACGGCTACTTCGACACCCTATTCGGTCATGAATGGCAATTGACCAAAAGCCCCGCGGGAGCCCACCAGTGGGTCGCCAAAAACGTCGCGCAGGAAAACATGGTCCCGGGCGCCCACGACCGATCCAAGCGCTATGCCCCGATCATGACGACGGCCGACATGGCGATGCGCATGGATCCGATCTACGAGCCTATTTCGCGAAAATTCCATCAGGACCCAGACGCCTTCGCGGACGCCTTTGCCCGAGCCTGGTTCAAACTCACCCACCGGGACATGGGTCCCCGCGTTCGCTATCTTGGGCCGGAAGTGCCCCAGGAGGAATTGCTGTGGCAGGATCCAATCCCGGCCGTTGATCATGAATTGATTGATGCCAGCGACGTGGCGACCCTGAAGGGCCGCATTTTGGGTTCTGGTCTTTCCGTTTCGGATTTGGTGAAAACCGCGTGGGCGGCGGCATCCACCTTCCGGGGCTCCGACAAACGGGGTGGAGCCAACGGCGCCCGCATCCGGCTGGCACCCCAGAAGGATTGGGAAGTCAGCGAGCCCGACGAATTGGCTCACGCACTGGGCATCCTGGAGAAGATCCAGCATGAATTCAACGCCGATCAGGGCGGCGAAAAGCGGGTTTCCCTCGCAGACATCATTGTCCTCGGTGGATGTGCCGCCGTGGAAAAGGCCGCCAGCGATGCTGGCTTGGATGTGCAGGTTTCCTTCACCCCGGGCCGCATGGACGCGTCGGCTGACCAGACGGATGCGGAGGCCTTTGCGCCCCTCGAACCGATTGCAGATGCTTTTCGCAATTACCTCAAGCCGAATCTTGCAGTGAGCGCGGAGGAATTGATGATTGACAGGGCGCAGTTGCTAGGCTTGACCGCACCGGAGATGACCGTGCTCATAGGAGGCCTGCGCGTGCTGGGGACCAACTTCCAACAATCCCCGCATGGCGTTTTCACGCCCCGACCGGGACACCTCACGAATGATTTCTTTGTGAATCTGATGGACATGGCTACCGAGTGGGCTCCAGCATCCCCGGCCGCCGATGTGTTTGAAGGGCGTGATCGGGCTACGGGCAAAACCAGATGGACCGGCACCAGGGTCGACTTGATCTTTGGTTCGAACTCGCAGCTTCGCGCCATCGCGGAGGTTTATGCACAGGCGGATGCGCACGGGAAATTCGTTGCGGATTTTGTGGCGGCATGGTCCAAGGTGATGGACGCGGACCGGTTCGATGTGGCCTAAGTGACCAGGGCGTCTGGCGGGTCCATGCTGGCCTGGAGCATCAACCGCGCTTCCGGCGCCGGGCTGCGGAAACGGTGTGCGGGAATACCGGGGGGCTCCCCACGCACCACTACTGGAGGTGGGCTCCGGGAGCCATGTCGTCCTGCCCGTCGTCGAAGGAAGCGTGGGGGGAGAGGCGCCAAGTACGGCTTACGCGCCCCGCCCGCGGATGTCGTGACAGGGCTCTGCGCGGGACTTCACGGACGACGGAAGGGACGCCGCGCGGGATCGTCTGGCCTTAGACGGGTCAGCGCAATGCCGCGACCGGGTCGACCAGGCCAAAGCCGTATTCTGTGTCGCGCCCGGGGGCACCCAAGTCTTCGGCGGTGCTGGTGAGAATGGCCCTCAGCGCGCTCCCGCTCCTGGAGGGGTCCTGCGCCGCCAGGAGGGCTGCGGCGCCGCTGACGTGGGGTGCAGCAAACGAGGTGCCGGAGCCCCAGGCGTAGGATCCGTCTCGCGCCGTCGAAACGATGTCGACGCCCGGGGCCGCGATCTCCGTTTGTGGCCCCCGGCAGGAGAAGCTCGCCGCCGCATCAAACACGTCTGTGGCGGCAACTGCCATGACGGCAGCGTAGCGCCCCGGGTACGTCACACAGCGTTGTGGGGCGCTTTGCCACTCGTTGCCGGTAATGCCGACCACCAGCACCCCCTTGTCTTGGGCCGTTTGCACCGCCTGACGCAGCGGCCCGTAATCGACCGAGCACCAGAGGCTGAGGTTGATGATCTTCGCGCCGCGGGTGACCGCCTCGTTGACGCCGGAGGCGAAATCGCTGCACCAGCCCGCGTTGTTCCGGTCGAGAACCCGGATCACCAGCAGGGTCGCCTTGCCGATGCCCGCAACACCCTGGGCGTTGTCTCGGGTTGCGGCAATAATGCCGGCCACCTGGGTCCCATGCCCGTGTTCGTCGTCGGGTAGTCCGCCGTTGACGTAGTCGCTTCCCAGCACGATTGGGGTGCCTGAGAAATCGGGGTGAGACCTCGCGATGCCGCTGTCGACGACGGCCACGACAACACTTGTGCGGCCGGGTTGGATGCCCCATGCCAGCGGCATGTCGAGACGGTTTGCGCCCCACTGGCCTGCGTACAACGGGTCGGCGGGCACGTCGGCTGGCCCCGCCCCAACACCGCCGCCGCCTCTGGCGTCCCGGATCAATAAGTCGCCCACTTGTCTGCGCAAGGCGTTCGGGGCGGCCTCAACGACTGCGAACCCGAGGTCGTGGTCGATGCGCACCAGGGTGCCGCCTGCCGCCCGGAGGGCGGCGCTGAGTCCGGACTCATCCAATTCCGTGAGATCAATGACCAAGCGTTCCGTTGGCTCGGCACCGAGCGCTCCAACGTCTGACGCCAAGATTGCGATTGCTGCCAGCCCAACGGCACACGCGTGCCTCCACCCAACCATGGCCAACGATACAGCAAATCGTATTTAATGGCCTTCCAGGCCGGTTTCCGCGGCGGGCTCCCGCTACGGCCCGCGCAACGGCCCGTTGCCCATTGCGCGCCCGATTGAAACGGAGATTTCGCGCCAGCCCAAGGCCGCCACGCGAAGGGGGTCCAGTTCCAGATGTGGCTCCGCTGGGCACTGATCGACCCGCAACGGATGGAACAAGTGCGTTGGGCACCTGTGCCGCTATGCCAGGGTGCAGGGATCGTATGGACGAGGGTGACGACGAGGCCGGCCGGAAGAGGATCGCCCGTTCTCTTGCCGCTCTTGCGTTGGGGTTCATGAGCCTCGTCTCGCTGACCATCTTTTTGACGGGCGATCCGCTTACTGGGGTGGATTGCGTCTTCCTGATCGGGGCGCCCGTCGCCATGTCTGTGTTCTTCTATTTCGTCGGACTGCACCATGACTCGGGAGCTTCCGACTAGAGTGAACACCTACATCATGGATTGGCGGCACTCGACTCAGCCCACTCGGGGCACCTTGCAAACGAGGGCTTTGCCCTGTTCCACATCAAGGGGAAATCCCGGGCCGTTTTTTCTGGCATCGGCGGGCTTCAGGTCTTCGACGTGACGGGGACCTTCCAGGATGGACGGTTTGGATTCTACACGTTCTCCCAGGAGGCCGTGAAGTTCAGAAGCTTCACCGTGGGCGCTGACGCGCCGCCCGTCGCGGATATTGCGCCTGTTGCCACACAGGAGTGCTTGGCCGGCGGCGAATGGTTCACGCTTGACGGAACCGCCAGCCACGACCCCGACGGCGATCCCATCACCTTCCAGTGGACGGCTCCCGGAATTGTCTGGGATGATGCCACATCGCCCACCCCAACCGCCTTCTTCCCCGTCGGGACCACGCCTGTAACACTGGCCGTCCGCGACGGCGCCAGCGTGGACACTGCCACGACGACAGTTACCGTCGCCGACAGTCTACCCCCGGTCCTTCAGATCGTGCGGCCCGCGGACGGGTCCACGTACTTCATGGACAACGAAGTGGCTCCAGGTGTGCCGGGTGCCGCGACCGTCGTTGTCGGCGGCGTCACCGTCAACGCGGTGGTGCACGACGACTGCGGGGTGGACCGGGTCGAGTTCACCGCCAGCGATGGATCCTCGGCCGTCGCGTCCAATTCGCCGTACAGTTTCTTCGTGAATCCGCCCGCCGGAGGTCCCGTGCTTCAGCAAGTCACTGCCACGGCGACCGACCTGGGTGGCCTACAGGATACCGCGTCCCGCAGCTTCCTACAGGTCGGGTTGGCCCCACCTGCTTTGCCTCCCCCGCCGCTGTAGACGAAAGCGGCCCCGCCGCAGCCAAAGACCAGAAAACGGGACAAAGGCAAAAGCCGGGCTACACCCCGGATGGTGGCGTCTACCGGTCCGGCGGGTCATTGCACTCGCGTACGTTCAGGCAACGCGGGTACGGATCGTAATCGGCCGCGAAGCAGTCGCGGTCGCCGGGCTGCCAGCCGTCCACGCAGCCGGTGATGCGTTCGGCGGTGGCGGACGGCGCCACGGCGACGGCGGCCGCCAGAACGAGCATGCCGACGATGAGGAGGGTCTTGGTTGTGGAAATCATGGACCTCGACCCCAGGAGTGGCCAGCTGACTAAAGCTGTGCTTGGAATGGAACCCCTTGCGTGCAGCGCAGCGGGAGTGCTGGTGCGCCAGGCCCCTGGTGTCGCCCTGACGTGGCTCCATTCGCTAAAAAATTCCTTAAGTGCCTATGGTATTCTCCAAGGGAGTTGTCAACCTTGAGTTGACGACCCAAAAAGGAGGTTCGAAAAATGATATTTGGTTTGAGAAGCACGATGATTTGTATTTTATTGATAGCCGCAGGCTTGCCCAGCCTGGGCCCCCAAGTGGGTGCCATGCCGCCAGAAACCATCATCATCCACTACGATCGAATGGTCTTCTCGGCGGACACCGGCCTCCACATGGCCGAAGTGACACGCCCCGCAGACTGCACCACCCAAGCCCCCGGCGGCACCATCGTCAACATCGGCCCCGCCCTCGACCACGTGGAATTCCCCGGCACGGAGCCCCCGGAAATCACGGTTGTGTGCCCCGGCGCCGACCGATGCGAAGACATCGAGGTCCTCGTCAAGAACGGCTTTGACAACAGCGAAATCACCGGCGACTCGACGTGCGGCGCGCGCATGGCGGGCCCCGTAGTCGTGCCAAACCGAAACGTCGCCGGCGTGGGAGCGCAGAGCGCCGGCTTCGCGACCGGGGACTGGAAATGCCGAGCCGAAGTAACTGGCGGCAGCCACCCCCACTGGTACGACGTCAAGTGCATGAACACCCCCCACCCGCCCCAAGACATCAAGATCAACCACCCGGCCGGCGCAGGCGTTCCGGTTACCGTCACCCACCCGGACGGATGCACCACGACCGCAATTGGCGGCGTCGTCAACCCCCTGACGGCCACCACCGATCAGGTCTCGGGCGCCCCGACGATCATTGAAGTCACCTGCAACGGCAGCGATGTCTGCAAGGACGCCACGGTCACAGCGCGCACGTACGCGACCCCGACCAGCGTCAAGGGTGAAACCAAGTGTGGGACGCGCTCCGCCGAAGGCACCGCGTTCAATGCCGGCGGCTTGGCCACCGCTACCACGCAGGGTGCCAGCGATGCACCATGGATTTGCCGGGCTACCATCCTAGCCGGCGGAGCCAGTGCAGCCTACGACGTTGATTGCAGCACGAGTTAAGCAAGAACGTCAGGCACCCCGACCGACATCACTGAATTTTGTCCCTCTTCCCCTGTTTTGCACCGACCCTTGTCTGGCAGAAAGGCCACCCGACCTACACGTGAACGTGCCGCCCGCCGGAGCCCCGCTTGTACATGGGCCCTAGGTGCAAGGGTTCCCGCCGCTCACAGCACCGGGCTTGGGCGGGCCAAGGTCGCCTACGCACCCATCAGCTTGGCCATGGCGTCCCGCCACGCGGAGCGCAGGTCTTCGATGTCCTCCGCCAGAAGCGCCGAGCCGCTGCGGGCAACGCGCAAATGACCCGAGTGGGCTACGGAACCAATCGGCTTGGCTGGCACGCCGGCGGCCTTTGCAGCGTCGAGCACCGGCCCCATGGCGTCCTGTGGCACCTCCAGCAGCCAGCGGGTGTTGGATTCGCTGAAGAGCAGGTGGTCGTCGCGCAGCTCAGGGGCCACGTCCGACACGTCCACGGTGGCGCCCAGGCGTCCGGCGAAGCACATCTCTGCGAGGGCGACGGCGAGGCCGCCTTCACTCAGATCGTGGGCGGCGCGCACGTGGCCGGCTTCGATTTGGTCGACGACGAAGTTGGCGCCGGCCATGAGTCGCTCGGCGCTGGTTTGAGGGACCCGTTCGCCGTTCAGGCCGAGGTGCTGGAGCAGGGCGCTGGAGCCCAGCTCGCGGCTGGTGTCGCCGACGAGCAGGATGGCGTTGCCGGCCGCCTTCAGGTCCATGGTGGTGGCATGCCTGAAGTGGCTCAGGATGCCGACGCCCATCAGCGTGGGTGTGGGCGGGATGCTTCCCGTGGGGCCCTCGTTGTAGAGGCTGACGTTGCCGCTGCTGAACGGAACATCCATGGGGCGCGCCATTTCGCCGAGGCCCCGGGTGCACTCGTACAATTCCCACATGCGCTCCGGCTTCTCCGGGTTGCCGAAGTTCAGGTTGTCGCATAGGCTGCTGATGCGGGCCCCCACGGCGGCCAGGTTGCGTACGATTTCGTCCACGCCGCTGGCGGCACCCCAGTAGGGGTCCTGGACGCAGTAGCGGGGGTTGATGTCCGTGCACAAGGCGAGGCCCTTGTCGGATTCTGGCACCGGCTTGAGGACTGCGGCATCGCCGGGGCCTTCAGAGCCAATGACGCCCTGCAAGGGCTTGATGATCGTGTTGGCGCGCACTTCGTGGTCGTATTGCCGCACGACCCATTCCTTGCTCATGATGTTGGGCTGGGCCAGCAGGGCGCGCAGCACGGCTCCGAGGTCTTCTGGGCGCTCGAAGTCGAGGAAGTTGTCCCGGTTGATCTCGCGGGCCTGGACGGGTCGGTTGTACACGGGGCCGCCGGTGCTGAAGGCGAGCTCCAACTCCATGATGGGCTCGCCGTCCAGGAGCACGCGGTTGACTTGCTCCTCGATGACGCGACCGACGACCGCGGCGGTCACATCCCACTTCCTGGCGATTTGCAGGACGCGGTCCACATCGTCGGGCTTGACGGTGAACATCATGCGTTCCTGGGATTCGCTCACCCAGACCTCCCAGGGCGCCATGCCGGGCACCTTGCGAGGGATGGCTTCCAGGTTGATCTCGCAGCCGAAGCCGGCGTCATAGGCCAGTTCGCCGGCGACGCAACTCAGGCCGCCGCCCCCGAAGTCCTTGCAGCCGGTGAGCAGATCCTCGCCGATGCATTCCAGCGTGACGTGGATGAGGGGCTCCTTGAGGATGGCGTCGCCCACTTGCACGGCGCTGCGGCTGCCCTCCTCCGACTCCTCGCTAAGTTCTTCCGAGGCGAAGCTGACGCCGTGGATGCCGTCGCGGCCCGTGGCGTTTCCAACGTACACGAACACGTCGCCGGGGCCGCCGGCCTTGGAGTGGATGAGGCGATCCTTGCGCACCACGCCCACGCAGCCGACATTGACCAAGCAGTTGCCCGTGTAGCCGGGGTGGAAGGTGATGCCGCCGGCGACGGTGGGAATACCCACGCGGTTGCCGTAATCGCGGATGCCTGCCACGACGCCGTCGAGCAGGAAGCGGGGGTGCTTCACGCCAGGGGGCAGGTCGCGGTGGCGGGTGTTGAGTGGACCGAAGAAGAGTGGATCGACGAGTGCCACGGGCTGGGCGCCCATGCAGACCACGTCGCGGATGATGCCGCCGACACCCGTGGCGGCGCCGCCGTAGGGCTCAATGGCGCTGGGGTGGTTGTGGGACTCCAGACCCACCGCGTAGTACCAGTCGTCGTCGAATTCGACGATGCCGGCGTCCTCCCGGGCGGCAATCTTGTGTTCGGCAATGCCGTACACGTTGGCCTTCAACACCGGCTTGCTGGACTTGTAGCAGCAGTGCTCCGACCACGCCTGACCCAGGGCCTCCAACTCGATGTCGGTGGGGACCTTGTCGCGCGCCGCGAAGTAGTCGCGGGCCGACTTCATTTCATCCAGGCGCAGCCCGATGGAGAGCGCCTGGCTGCACGCCACCAACTCGTCGTCGCTCATGGCGGCGAGGTTGAACCGGCGAACGGGCCGCTCGGCGTCCTTGGTGACGTGGGATTCCCACGACGCTGCGGTAACTTGGCTCATGCGCGCCCCCGGGCGTTGCGCGCCGCCTCAAGCCTGGCGCCGTATGGACTGCGCCGGGCACCGCTGGGGCCGGTGGCGGTACGCACGCCGCGGCGGTTCTGGGACACGCGGTCAATGAGTTGCCGGTTGCCGGTCCGGTCGCGACTCTTCGGGTGCATCAGTGGATCTCGACGGAGTAGTCGTGAATCACCGGATTGGTGAGCAGCCGCCTGCACATGGAGTCCACCTGTGCCTGGGCCTCCTCCCTGGACACGTCGCCCAGGTCGATCTCCCAGATCTTGGTCGTGTGGACGCCCTTGACGGCGTCGAAGCCGAGCAGGTGCAGCGCCTTCGTCGTGTTTTGTCCCTCTGGGTCGCTGATGCCAGCTTTCAGATGAACGATGACCTCCGCCTTGGTCATGATGGTCCCTAATCGCGCGCGAGGAGGGTGCCCTTTATGAAGGTAGGGCCCCAGGCCTTGGGCTGAAATCCGGGGCGTAGCCGCAGTGGCTCGCCTCCACCGGCTCCCGGGCGCTCGCGGCCGCGGCGGGGGTCCAAGGGTTGCCGCCGCTACCAGGAGCCTTTGCCAGGCAGCCGCCCGCCTGCGCATGCAACGCCGGCCAGGACACACCCTCATGAAGGTTGACGGCCACCGGGGCTGCATGTCGTCTCCATGGACCCCACTGGTTGCGGCCCTGGTGTTGCTGGCACCAGCCGTTCTCGCGCTTGCGGCTCCCGACCCTTCGCAGCCGTTCGTGGCGAAGGGATGGGGTGTCATGGAAGGTTCCGGCCTCCGGCGGGCCTGCACGGGCCCGACGCCGATCCAGGTCTCGGTTGAACCGTCCCCGACGTGGTCGCGTCCTCCGCTGGCCGCACGAGCCACGGTCCTGCTGGACAAAGCGTGCCCCTACACCAGCTGGCTGGATGAGGTCGTGCCGTGCGACGCGCCGCGGCACCATGCCTCCGGCTGGATGCTCGATTGCTGGGCCCAGATCGGGTACGGGGACGGCTGGAGCCGGGATCTGGGCGTCGCGATATGGAGCGACGGGCGTGTGTCGGTCTACGCGGTTCACTACGATGAGTACGCCTTCTTCCTCAGCCCATTCAGATCATACGGCTTCACGCTCTGGGGAACGCTCACCCACTGGAACCAAGACGGCGGGTGGCAGGAGTGGGGCGGCGCGTGCGACGACCAGATTTGGCCATCTTGCGCGCCGGGCTGGCTTTCGGCCGGCTTGCCTTGACGGGCATCCGTGGCATGCGCGTGAGGCCCGACCCTGCCGGCGGCGTATCCGGATGACGTGGCCGCGTCCCGGGCTGGAGGCGCCGGTGCAGCCGTGCCCGCTTGCATGTTGGGAAATGGCGTGGCCGTCGTCTTCCTGCTTGCCATCGGCGCGGCTGCTGGCCGGGGGCCGGCGACGCTGGAAACGTCAAGGCTCAAGTGGGGCCTAGTCTAGCGTCCTGTATGCGTGTCCTGGCAACGGTGGCAACCCTCGTGCTCCTGATCTCCGGCTGCACGACCGACCGCGGCGGAGGCGGCTCGGACCTGGCCAGCGCCGCGGTGGTGGATGTCCCGCTCGTCACCATCGCCGTCATCGACACCGGCATCAACCCCTACAATTTCCAGTTCCGCGACGCGTCGCCGCTAGCGCACGTCCACCCATCCCTGTACATCGAAGGTTTCCCCGCCGATGCTCCCGCACTAGAGCTAAGCCTGCACATCAAGGACTACGAAGACGCCGTGCTGGCCGACTGCGACGTCTGGATGGGCGTCGAGCCTGGCGTCTTGTACTGGATTCCGGGCACCCGCATCGTCGGAGCCATTGCTCCCGAGGGTGGCGATGTGGCGTGCGAGGAGGACAACCTCCCGCATTTGATCCTGGATCGGGGCGGCCACGGAACCATGACTGCCAGCCGCGCGGCGGGCACAGACACCGGCTTGTGCCCGCAGTGCCGCATCGTTGCCATCCAGGGATTTGACACCGCGAACATGCTGTGGGCCGCCCAGCAGAACTGGATCGATCTGCAATCCAACAGTTGGGGCACCCTGCCCATCGATTACGTATTGAAGTCCCAAGACCGTGGGGAAGCACGCCACGCGGCGGCCGTCCACCCCGTGTTTGTCTCGGCAGGCAACGGCATCGCGGGTTTCTTCGGCGGCGTCGGCCACCCCATCTGGTACGACAGCAACACGGGCCCCGTTGGCATCATCGCCGTGGGCGCCCACGACGGCGCCCAGCCAACCCTCTGGGGCGCCACGATGCCCCACGTCATCGCCGACGGCAACATGGCACCGGCGGCCGAGCATGACTCCCTGGAATCCAATGACCGCGAATCCGGCGGCACCAGCGGCGCGGCACCCTTTGCCGCGGGCGCCATGGCGCGCATGCTGCACGAGTTGCGCACGGCCCTCGGTGACGTGGGCCACGGTGCGCGCAACGGGTCGTTTGTGGTGCCCACGGGCGAGGTCCCCGCGCAGGGAGTTCTGGCCGACGGCGTGCTCGATTTGGAGGAGTGGAAGCGGGTTTACTTCCACACGGCGGACCCGCGGCCGCTTCGGGATGACTACTACGATGGCCCCGATTGCAGCGTCACGCAGAATCCGGGTTGCGCCCCCTACGCCACCGTCCCGGTGCCCTACTCCGACATTCCCGAGGCGTTGCCCGCCTACTATTTCGTTGGCTACGGAGGTGTCGGAAACGCCACATGGCCCCATTCCGTCCAGGTGGCGCTGGGCCTGGCCCCGGAGCCCGCGCGGCCCACTGAGGATGACTTCTACGCCGCCGACACGGCTATGCGCGACTTGTGGGACCAGTTGCAGCCGTAGGGTGGCACCTGTTGGGAAAAAACCCGACACCATCCGGCACTTCATTTGCCAGGCCCGCGCATAGGGGGGTATGACCCATCATCCGCGTGGCGGTGCAGTCGGCACGGTCGGCGCTGTCCTGTTGCTTGTCGTGGGCGCTGCCGCAGCCCAGTCGCTGACGGCCGGCGACATTGACGACCACCTGAACTGGGGCCAGTACCTGTCGTACCTGGATCGGGCGGCCCGCCAAGAAAACCTGCCCAGCGTCGCGTTTGAGGATCGCATCACGCTGCGCTTGGAGGATTCCGCGGGGGCCGGGCTCAGCAATGCCCGGGTGACCCTTTCCGGCGGCCAGGCGGGTGCCGACATCGTTCGCTTCGCCGGCAGTGACGGCATCGTCCGGCTCCTGCCCGCCGTGGACGGCTTTTCGGCCTCGGCGCCCATCAGTGTCACGGTGACCAGCGGGTCTGCGTCCCAGACGTTCGAGGTGGACCCATCTGGCATGGGGGCCAGCCGCGAGGCGACCCTTCGCCTGGAGACAACCCGGTCCCTGCCCACCGCCCTGGACATGATGTTCGTTATCGACACGACGGGAAGCATGAGTGACGAGTTGTCGTACCTCACGCGGGAACTCGAGGGAATCGTGGCGTCCGTGGTGGCAGACCATGGCAACGCGGAATTGCGTTTTGGACTCACCGTCTACCGGGATGTCGGGGACGACTATGTTGTGCGGGAGTTTGGTTTCACCAGCGATTTGCAAACCATGCAGGGCTGGCTGTCCGCCCAGCGCGCCAATGGCGGCGGCGATTACCCGGAGGCCATGGAGCAGGGCCTCGCCCGGGGCTTGGCTGCCGAGTGGCGCGGCCCGTCCGCCAGCCGCATTCTGTTCCTGGTTGCCGATGCTCCCCCACACACGCAGAACTATCCCGGCTTCCTTGACCAGGCCCGCGCCGCTCGGGCCGCAGGCATCCACATCTATCCGTTGGCTGCCAGCGGCGTTGCGGACTCTGCGGAATACCTAATGCGCGCTGCGGCAGTGATGACCCAGGGGCGCTACCTGTTCCTGACGGATGATTCCGGCATTGGCAACCCCCACGCCGAGCCCCGGATCGCCTGTTACGTCGTCACCTCCCTGGATGACCTTCTGGTGCGAATCGTCGCCAGTGAACTTGCAGGGTCCCGGGTCGAGCCCTCGGCCCAGGATATCGTGCGCCGCGTCGGCAACTACCAGCTTGGCGTCTGCGTCGGCGACCCCGTCGAGCAGACCCAGCAGCCAGAATCCACCGGTGGAGACGGCTCCGAAAGGACGGGAGCGACAGCCGCCGATGCCAGCAGTGATTCAGCCGAAGGCGCTGGCGGCTCGGCATCCGGCGACCCGGCGCCTGCACCACCCCCTCCGGGAGGAACCGCCGGAGACGGAGCCGCTGAGCCGGGCGATGGAGACGAAAACGTCGACCAGCCCGGCCCAGCCCTGGCGCTGGTGGCACTCGCGCTGGTGGCAGTGGCGGGCTTGGCGCGCCGTCGGCACCGCTAGACGGGTCCAGCGGCCCTGCGCAAGCATCATGCCGGGCCCTCCGTCTGCGCCGACGTGGACATCTCCCTGGCCGACGTGCAGGCAGCGGCTGAGCGTATCGCCGGGCGTGTCGTCAGGACACCCGTCGTGCCAATGGCCGGACACCCGGATGTGGTGCTCAAGCTGGAAAGCCTCCAGCGCACCGGGTCGTTCAAGATTCGCGGGGCCCTGAATGCGGTCCTCGCCGCCACGGAGGACGAACTAGCTGGCGGCGTGTCCACCATCAGCGCGGGCAATCACGGCCTTGGGCTCGCCACCGCCGCCGCCGAGCGTGGTGCTGCATGCACCGTGTATGTTCCGCCGACCGCGGTGCCCCGCAAGGTGGCTGCCATGGAGGCGGCCGGCGCGCGGGTCATCGCCCGACCCCACGAGGACCTCGGGCGGTTCATCGCGGCCCAAGACGCGGGCGACGGCGCGCTCTTCATCAGCCCCTTCGCACACCCCCATGTGGCGGCAGGGCAGGGGACGGTTGGCCTCGAACTAGCCCAGCAACTCCCCGAGGTGCGCACAATCCTGGTGCCGGTGGGCGGCGGGGGCCTGAGCCTGGGTGTGTCCACCGCGATCCGGGAACTCCTGCCCGACGCGCAGATCTACGGCGTCACAGCGCAGGGCAGCCCCGCCGTCCGCAACACCTGGAACACCGGCCGCATCGAGAAGGTCCAACCCACCAGCATCGCCGACGGCCTGGGCGCCCCCATCGCGGACGCCGGAGTCGTGGATGCCCTGAAGCGACGCCTGGCCGGGCTGCTGGTGGTCGACGACGACCAGATCAGGCACGCCATGCGCTGGCTGGCCCTGGAGGCGGGCGTCGTCGCCGAGCCAGCAGGCGCCGCGTCCGTCGCGGCAGCACTGGCCGCGCGAGACCTGCCCGGGCCCGTGGCCTGCATCGTC